>JAIQGI010000035.1 GCA_020072565.1 Terriglobia bacterium | reverse complement strand
AGACGACCAGGGATTCAAGATCACCGCACCGACCAAGCCTTGAGCCGGCTGTGAGCCGGGGATTCCTCGGGCGGCTTCAGCCGCAACCTCGACTTTCAGTCGAAAAGGAACCTACCGGCTTCAGCCGGTAGTGGTTTAGTGCAGTCAGGAAGGACAGATTCCAGTAATGCGTGGCAAAGTGCCTCCAGAGGAGTGCGGCGATGGCGAAAAAGACGATAAGCATGGCGACCGAGACCCAAAACCCCGTCGACAATTTGCGGCTTTGAAAGTATTTCCAAGCAGAAACTGCCAGAACAAGCGGCATCCCAAAGAGGAACCAAAGGCCGCTGAATAAGCATGCCAATCCGATGAGGGGTGCGATCGACGAGGGTGGTTGTCGCCGTCTGTCCGGGGATTTGGGGAGTGAATGGGCGCGTAGATCGGAATTGCCGTTATCAGCGACGATTTTCCACTTGCCGTCCTTCTGTCTCTTATATACGACGGCATACTCGCCTTGGTCCGTTGCCGGCTTGCCCGTGGCACTATCCACTGTCATCGTGTAGGCGCCGTGGGTGAAGGCCAAATCGCCGCCGCTTGAGATTTCGACTTTCACCAGCTCGGTGCTCATTGCGAAGCCCGGCCTGGCGAGAATGGCCCTCCACGTTTCCCGGATTGCATCCTTTCCGGCCACCATAGGGTTGTCAGCGTAAAACAGCGCAGCATCATCAGCGTATAAAGAGACCACGTGACCAAGGTCCCTTGCAGTGACTGCTTCTGACGCCTCGATTTCCAGGTCACGAATTAGCCGTACATCTTCGGCACGGTTATCCGGTGCGGATTGTTTTGCGCAGCCGCAAATCGAGCTGAGGAGTGCGACACAGCACATAAGTATCCGAAAATGACTCATGGTGTTTCCGCCTTCCGCCCCGCCTGCCGTGCGGCAACCAAGGACTCATCAGTGCGTTGCGCCAGGAGTAGCGCCCACCGTTTGCGGGCTATTAAAATCCGTAGAGCTTGGCCGCGTTGTCGACGAGGATCCGGTTGCGCGTCGCTGTCTCGGGCACGCACACCGCGAGCAGATCGAGCAGTATGGCATCGTTCGGTTTCTTATCGTTTTCCGCAACCGTGGGATGGGGCCAATCGCTCCCCCACACCAGTCGCTCCGGCGCTTCCTTGACATACGCCCTGGCTACCTCGACGCTATCAGCATACGAGGGAGGTCCGACCTGGGTGTCCATATAAAATCCCGATAGCTTCAGCCACGCTCTCCCTTTTTGCAGGAGGGCGCAAATCACACGGAACGCCGGATGACGGATGCCCTGTGGCTCAGGCAGATGGCCGAGGTGATCGAATACCACCAGGCACGACGCACGGTTCCACACATCTTTGGCGGCCTCAATCTGATCCGCAGAGGCATGGACCTGGATATGCCAGCCAAGCGAGGCCACGCGCTTCGACAGAGGATCCACCATCTCGAGTGTCGTGGCGCCTGCCTGGACGAGGTTGAAACGGATGCCGCGAACACCTGCCGCATGCATTCGCTTCAACTCGGCGTCCTGGATTTCGGGATGGACGACCGCGATGCCGCGCGCTGCTGCTGCGCCGAATTGACCAAGCGCTTCGAGCAGCAGGCGGTTATCCAGGCCATAGGTAGACGGCTGGATGATGACGCATCGTGTCGTTCCAAGACGCTTCTGGAGAAGACGGTAGTCGGCGACGGTCGCGTCGGGCGGGTGCAACACCGCTTTGGCATCCGCCGGGAACCGGGCATCATAGATGTGAAAATGGCAGTCCGTGGCTCGCGCGGACACTTTGGTTTTGGGAAGCTCGGTTCCCGCCGACCAGCGAACGGGCTGTTGGTTTTCACTACGGGCCATGCCGGCTGCGTCAAGTGCCAAACCGGGGACGGCTTTCAAAACCGACCTGCGTGACCATTCCATCATGATCGTTTCCACGTGTGATGTGCAAAATGCAGACAGGCCATTCTACACCAGCAGACGGCGATTGCAGTAATCCTTCACCCTGCAATTTGCGCAAATCCCCTGGCTTTCAGAGTGAATAATCCCGCACCGATGATTTATGGCCTGAATCCGGGCTCAGCAACGGCCGGGGGCGGGGCATTTATTCTGTCCGTCATTGGGACTAATTTCGTCCCTTCTTCGTCCGTACAATGGAATGGCAGTGACCGGCCCACCACTTTTATCAGCAACACCCGGCTGACAGCCATGATTTCAGCCAGCGATATCGCGGTTCCCGCATCAGCCACCGTTGCGGTTTACAATCCCGCTCCCGGCGGGGGCTCATCCGTTGCAATCGCGTTCATTTCCAATAATCCTGTGCCGAGCATCACCCAGATCAATCCGAGTTCGGCCCTCACCGGCAGCACTGGATTTTTGCTGATTGTCTTCGGAACGCGGCCCATCCTGTGCTCGGACCGGATGCTACGGCCGGCGGCTCATGCGCTGAGACATCGGAGCCACAACCATCTGGAGCACTAAATCAGTAAATGTGTGCGCCGCCATGGCCGCAACAAGCCCCTGGCGGTAATATACCCAGCCAAACGCCAGGCTCGCGACGCCGTTCAAAAGAAAAATGAATGCAACATAGCTGGCCGTCAGTCCGTGCAGGGCGCGCGCCTGAACCAAATGGGTGGCACCAAATCCCAAGGCGATCAACAGGTTTGCGCTCCAAAACACCGCCGCATTCCCATGTGTGGTTCCCAAAATGCCGGCGATCCCCCACACCAGATGAAAACCAGGGACGTCCACCCTCGTTTGCCTGCTCGATTGAATTGCGCCGGTAAACCAGAGGAAGGGGGTGTGGAGTGGACGTCCCTGATTTTTTGAATCGCATGGTAATGCGGCAGTGCTGATGATATTCTTCGGCGACAATTTGCCGGTTGCCGGGTGCATGGGATGCAGAAAGCACTCGCCGGCGCGGTGAGGCATGAGCAGTACACGATCGGCAAAGCGGCTGAAGAAGGAAGGTCCCGCGGCAGGGTCTGCCTCACTCAACGAAAAGACAGGCGCTCCGACGGGTTCAGCACCCCCTCCAACGCTTTCATCACTCAGGCAGGTCCTGTGGTTCCCAGCAGCCCTGATTGCGATCACGGTTGCCGTCTACGCGCCGGTCTGGCATTTCGACTTCATACCCATCGACGATCCCTCGTTTGTGAGCGAGAACACCCACGTGACCGGCGGCCTGACGTGGAGCGCAGTCGTCTGGGCTTTCAGCACCGGGCATACGGGCAACTGGCACCCTCTGACGTGGCTGTCGCACATGCTCGATGTGGAGGTATTCGGGATCAGCGCCCCGGGGCACCATTTCGTAAGCCTCGCTCTCCACTTGGCCAACACACTCCTGCTGTTCTGGGTCCTCGTCTACATGACGCGCGCCCCGGGCCGGAGCGCCTGCGTGGCCGCGCTCTTCGCCGTCCATCCGCTTCACGTGGAGTCGGTGGCCTGGGTGGCGGAACGAAAGGACGTCCTCAGCACGCTCTTCTTCCTGCTCACCCTTTGGGCGTACGCCGCATACGTGCGCCGGCCGACTGCCGGCCGCTACCTGCGCATGCTCATCTGCTTCGCACTTGGGCTGATGGCCAAGCCGATGCTCGTCACACTTCCTCTTCTGCTCCTGCTGCTCGACGTCTGGCCGCTGCGGCGTGTGGCGACCGAATCCGGTACTCGGAACCGGCCGCGCTGCGGATTGCCACGGAATTGGTTCTCCGCTCTCGCCCGGCTTGTGCCCGAGAAAATTCCGCTGTTTGCGCTCAGCGCCGCATCGTCTGTTCTTACTTTTCTCGTTCAGCAGCGGGCGGGCGCCGTCAGCACGCTTGATCAGATTCCGTTCGCCCTGCGCGCCGCAAACGCGCTGGTGTCCTATCTCGTTTACCTCGGTAAAATGATCTGGCCCGTGCACCTCACCGTGCTGTATCCCTTTCCACAGGACATTCCCGCGCTTTGGATCGCGGGCGCGGTTCTGACGCTGATCTGCATTTCGGTTGCGGTCGTCCGGGCGGCGGGGCAGCGACCGTATCTCCTCGTCGGATGGTTCTGGTACCTGGGGACTCTGTTCCCAGTCATCGGCTTGATCCAGGTCGGGATCCAATCGATGGCGGACCGCTACACCTACATTCCGCTCGTGGGGATTTTCATCTTGATTGCATGGGGCGTGCCCGACTTGCTTGCCGGTCGGAGCGTACGGCGCGTGCTGCCGGTTGCCGCCGGCGTCGTAGTGCTCCTGTGTGCGATTGCGGCTCGCGCCCAGGTTCGCTTCTGGGCGAACGGCATCGCGCTGTGGGAACACGCCGTGGAACTGACCCTCGGCATGGACAATTACAGCGCGCACATGGGCCTCGGGCAAGTTCTGCGCCAACAGGGGAGACTGGACGAAGCGGTCGCCCACTTTACCGAAGCCGTCCGGATCAAACCGGCCTCTCCGGAAGCGCACAGCAATCTATGGCTGGCGCTCTCGGACCAAGGCAAGTTCGACGAGGCCGTCGCGTCGCTCTCAGAGGCGGTGCGTCTCGATCCCGGAAGGGCTGATAACCAGGCGGAACTCGGATTCGCCCTTACGAGGCTGGGAAAAAATGAAGAGGCGATCCCTCATTACCTGGAGGCGCTGCGCCTCAACCCTGATTCCCCGGAGGTTCATAACTCTCTCGGCATCGCGCTCGCCGGCGGAGGGAAGACCGCCGAAGGCATACAACACTTCAGCAAAGCCATGCGCCTAAAACCTGACTTTGCGGAGGCCCATTTCAACCTGGGCCTCTCCCTGCGAAGCCAGGGGCAGGCCGCGGAAGCCTTCTCGCAGTTTTCCGAGGCCGTCCGCCTCAGGCCGGACAACGCGGAAGCCCAAAATGCCCTCGGGTTGGCGCTCGCCTCCCAGGGGACGGTCGGGGATGCAATCACACACTACCGGCAGGCGTTGCAGCTGAGCCCGGAATACGCCGAGGCCCACAGCAACCTGGCGCTGGCGCTGGCCAGCCAGGGGCACAACGAGGAGGCGCTCTCGCAGTTTTCAGAAACCGTGCGGCTCCGCCCGAACTCTGCGGTCGCCCGTCTCAATTACGGCAAGGCTCTGGCGGAAGCGGGCCGGCACGGCGAGGCAATCCTGCAGTTCAAGGAAGTACTGCGCATCGATCCGAAAAACCAGACAGCGCGATCGGCGCTGGAGTACCTGGCGCGGCATCCCCGCGAATAGCCATTCCGCGATGACGTGGCACGGGCTTCCAGCCCGTGACCGCTCAGAGGCGAAATTCCGAATTCACCCACACCCATTTCCAGTCTGCCAATCCCGCCTTCAGTGGATTTTCCATGATGTACGTGATCTGCTGCTCGAGTTCATTCTCATCTTGAATCAGGTGGTCGAAATACTCCGCCTCCCAGAAAGCACCCGTGTGCTCAAGCAGTCTATTTGCATCAAGAGCCGTAAACGATTTCCAACTGTGCAGGATCTTCGAAGGGGGATTATCACCCAGCGGCTTTACAAGGACATGTACGTGGTTCGGCATGATGCACCAGCAGGCGAGGATGTAGCGGACGTTGTTGAAATGACTCAGGGCCGTGCTTACCAGTTGCGCAACCTCTGGGATTTTAAGATGACACGCACCGTATCCGGCATCGAGGTAATGGTCGACCTTTTCCGAAAAAAGATGTGCGAGACGCCTTCTTTCCTGGGACGAAAGCGGGCGCTCCATCTGGTGGGCTGTTTTGACGATATTTTCTCGCTCGAAACGCCAGCCCGGACGCAGGTAATGACCCTGACAGCCGAAAGTTCACCGCATACGTGCCACCTTCCTTGGTCCAATGCGGCAGGTAAGCGCCGTGCCGCTTGTTGATGACTTGGGAAGATTCATCCATGAACGAAAAATCCCGTGGCAAAAGCGTTTGAGCGAAAATAGTATCACGGGGCGGGATGCCCGTGTCACTACCGGCCTAGCGGATCTCGGCGGGCAGGGTTGAAGCCACGATTTTGCCGTCGATGGCGTCCTGAGCCACGGCGCGCAGTCGATAGGTCCCGGGAGGTGCCTGCAGGGTAACGGACATTTCAAGGCCGGTTTCAGTCATGCGGTTGAAAGTGGACTCTTTCAGGGCAAATTTGATTTCGAGCTCCGTGCCGGTCACAAAATTGCCGCTGTCGTCAAATAGGGTCGCGATGAAAACCAGCCTCTGAGTGCGCACACCGTCCATTTCGACGAAGTGAAACTTGCGGGCATCGACGTTGAGTACGACCTCAAGCGCCGGATCTCCGGCGTCCGTCTTGGAAGGTTCCGAGCTGATGACGCCTGCCAGCTCCCTCAGTACCTCCGATCCCATGACTTCGCGGTCGACCCTTCGTTCCTGAACAGGGGGCGCCTGCTGATTCTTCATGACCGCCCAGTAGCCCTGCCGCGCTTGGATCAGATAATCATTTCGAGACTTCGTGCGCACTTTGAGACGGTGATATTTTCCATTGGGAGCTTCTTGTGGTGAGAAGCCGAGGAGATAGGAAACCTCCGGGATCATGCCAAGCTTACGAAAGCCGAGGTCGAGATCGTTATTGTTCTGGAAGAACAGGCCGCCGGTGCTTGAGGACAGAATTGCCATGATGTCATTGCTGAGGTCCTTCCCCTTGGTCCCTAACTCCACCATGTGTCTGATCGAACGCTCGTCGGCGCCGCGAGTTACCTCCGGCGGATCCTCTGCGTAGAGGCCTTTGGCGTCGAGCGCGTTAATGACGACGTCGGCATGAAGGGCATGGTCTATGACTTTCTGGTGCTCCGCTTCGAGCGTTCCGACCAGGAAGCCTGAGGACGCCAGCAGAACCATTCTCCTTCCGGGCAACTGCGCCATGTAGTCCACAAGGTTGCCTATGGTTTTCAATGCACGCGCTGAGGTGTCGCGGATCTGGGCCCACATACCTTCGGCCTGCATCATCAACGGGCTCGTTCCCGGGAAAGGCCACGGTCCGACTTTACCCGGAAGTATGGCAGGTTTTAGCCCTCGGCTCCCGGAGCATCCCGCCAGCTCGGCTCCCTTTACAGCAAAAGTCTCATAATCAATCCTGTTGGCGATTACATAAGCGTCATAAGGTGTCAGTTTGGGGCAGATGCCGCCGTCCGGAATGCGTGGGAATGCGTTGTATTTGTCAACAGCCGCCACGAGTTTCGCCACATCTTCAGTAAAAGGCACAATTTGCTTTCCGGATGTGGTAAACAACCCGACGCGATCACCCTTTGCCAAACCCTCCTTGATGAAACGCCTTGCCGCTGCTTTCACCTGGACCTGCTCGTTATGAGGCACGCTGAAATCGTCGAAGAGCAGAGCCACATATCGTAATGGGAGGTGCATCAATTCTGCATTCCCAGGTGCGGTACCCGATGGCTTTGCGGTCGACGGTTGCAGCTGCACTGAAACCGACGTGAAAGTCTCCACGGAAAAAGCCGTGATCTCCTGTCTTTTGCCTGCGTCTTGAATCTCGAAATCATCTTTACTGAGACCGCCTATGGCGCGTCCCCGACTGTCTCGCGCCACGACACCCACTTCGACGAGATTGGAATAAGTTCTCAGCGTGTATTGGCTGCGCGGCCAGTACGATTGGAGGGTCGCCTCCATCTCCTTGGCGCCAGCCCCCTGTTGAAAGGAGAAAGCACTTGTTTCGCAAATGAATAACACGAACCCAAGGACCGCCAGCCGACGCACCAACCACAGGAATCCGGAGTGCATACCATTTCGACCAATCACCAGGATGAGGATGGACCTGATCATTCTGCCCCGCATCATCTTCTCAAGGATGAGTGCTTATGTTGTCATCAAACACAAAGAGTGCGCAAATCTAGCTTACGTCAATTTGACGATGCGGAAACCAAAAAAATTCAGAAGCAGGAAAGGCTCAAGCCGGTACCGGTTGGTTAGCGAGTCTCTCATACAGTGGCACAGAAGGTGAGAGTCTGGCGAGCCTAGAATTGAATCGGCGGGAAGGCTCAAAGAATCACTTGTCCGATCCCCACATAACCGTCCGCGTGACCGAAAACAATGGCCGTGCAACTTCCCAGATCGCGACTTGGCTCGGAACCACTCTTCAACCGAGAGTTTACGGCGGCAAGCCTCTCCGCGGATGGCATAAGGCGTTTTAAGAACTTCCCTGCGTCGGCAGTTCAGATGTCGCGAATTGGTTTCGAAGCCTGAAAGCGTTGGCGCAAGGATGGCTCGGTGATGGACTCAGCCAACGACCGAACCACATGGCGGGCTCGCGCGCGGAAGCTATCTGCCGATGAAGTCTCGCGCAGACGGCAAGCAGCGTCCGACGCGGCCAGCAGGATCTTCCACTCGATGAGTGGGCAGGAATGGCGCTCGAGAATGGAAAGCGCCTGCTCGTACTCGTACCGGGCATCTGTCGCGCGGTCTTCGAACAGCGCGATATCTCCAAGCAGTTTGTGGCCCCAGGCCCAGTGCTTGCGGGAAAGCGTCGCCTTGGACTGTTCCAGCGAAGCAGCGGCGTGGGCGGCCGCCTGCTTTAAATCGCCACGGGCGATCCAATAGCTTGCTCGCTCCGCTTCGAGGCGGAGGTTGTACCGCCAGCGTTGCCATACGTCGCGGTCGAAGATCTTCGCAGCTTCCTCCAGGTGCTCGTACGCGCGGGCCAGCTCCCCCACTGTCAGGTAGTCGTGCCCCAGGTTGACGTGCGAGTTGGCCTCGGCTTCGTCGCAGCCTATCTCACGGGATATGCGGGCCCCGTCCCCGTCCCACTTCAGAGCAGTTTCCATGTCAAACAGCTCGCGGTGAAGCCATCCCAGGGCGTTCGGCACCCGAGGGAGCCAGAATCTGTCTCCGTTCAGTTCCGTGAGCCGGTGGAGTTCTCGCAGGGCAAACAGGCCTTGCGAGATGCGTCCCTGGTTTCCGAGATCCAGGGCGCCTATGTAACGATAGAAAAAAAGGTAGAAGGAGCCGCCGATCTCATCCACTCTTGGGCGCGTCCATTCCAGCAGCTCTTCGAGCTCCGCGTGTTCCAACCGCCATTCGTGCATCCAGCACCGAGTTGCACAGGCATTGAGAGCAATGGGCAGCGGCCCGCTTCTTTGCAGTACGGGGACCGCGCGATCCAAGTACAGCTCGGCTTCCACCGGCTTATTCCCCAGTGCCCCTCCCCAGATGCCCGCCAGGAGCGCTTCGGCCGAGGCGACGGCCACATCAGAGCCGACCAGACGAGCCATTTCCATGGCGCGAGCGGCGTGTTGCTCGGCCTGTTCCAGTCGCTTGAACAACAACAGCGCATAGGCCTGCCCCACAATGGCCACGATTTGGGTTTGTTGGTCTCCACCGTTTCGTGCGGCCTCCTCGGCTAAGGCAAAACTGGCGATTGCCTCTTCAAGTCGCGTGAGAGTCTGGTGGATTTCCGCCAGAACCAGGGCGGCAGCGGCCACGCCGGCGTGCCGCGCCGCGCCTTTCAGCTTCTCTGCATTGCGCAATGCCCGCTGCGCCAGGGCGAGCGCTTCCTGATTGGCATAGACGCGACGGGCGTTGCCGGCGGCCATCAGGAAGAAGTCCGAGGCGCGCGCAAAGTTGCGGGCCGCTTCGAACAATAGCGCCAGTTCCGAGGCCACCTCCGCGGTCCGATCCCCGCAAAAACCAAGGAGGGCCTCTGCCACCGCGGCGCTTAACGCGGCCTTGCGCGTGGCCGTTAGCGACCCATACAGAGCGTTCTGGTAAAGGGCGTGAACGAAGCAGTAGCGGAGGGTCAAGGTGGAATCCGGCAACTCGCGGTCGCCCTCAAGACGCACCAGGCCATGCAGTCGGTCGAGTTCTTCCAGGCGTTCCTCGAAGTCCGCTTGCCCGGCGCCCAGTGCTTTGGCTACGACGGCGGAGTCAAATTCATGCCCCTGGACGCTGGCCGCACCCAACAGGCGCCGATCACCGTCGCTGAGCCGGTTGATCTTTTTCTCGATCATGCTGCGTACCGACTCGGGCAGCTCCCGCTCGATCTCCTCCAGCGACTGCGCCAGCATCCACCGCCCTTCCTGCAGCGTGATGACGCAGTGGTCCTTCAGGTACCGCACCAGGTCCGCCATGAAAAGGGCATTGCCTTCCGTGCGCCTGTGGAGCAGATCGGGCAAGTCAGGCGGGAAACCGTGCTCGGGAAACTCCAGCGCCAAATATGCGGCAAGGTCCTCGCGGGTGAGGAACTCGACCGCGATTTCCCGCGCCAGGTTTCGCCCCTGCAGTTCGAGCTTGACCGGCACAAACGGATGCTTGCCCAAGAGCAGGTCGGAGGGCCGGTAGGCGCCGATCATCAGCAAACGCATCGATTCAAGCTTGGTTCCTAGGTAAGCCAGCATGTCGACGGTAGACACGTCGGCCCAGTGCAGATCATCCAGGAAGAGGACGAGCGGCCGCGCCCGGAACATTTCTTGCAGCAAAGCCACCAGCTCCCGCTTCATGCGTTCCTGCGAGGCGGTTTTGGCCTCGGCCATGGCGCGCGCGAAGGAAGAGTCATCCGGGGCCAGGGGGGCAACCTGTACGTACCAGGTGGGCGCCACCAGTTTCATGATTCGCGAGGCCGTTTCACCGCCCTCGCCGTGCAGCAGGCTTTCGAGGGCCTCCAGGATCGGCAGATAGGCTTCGCTGCCGGCAAGACGCTCCGAGCAGCGCCCACGCCCGATTGCACACGCTTTGCCCCGGGCGGTCAGGTCTGCCAGGAAGTCCTCCACCAGCGTAGTCTTGCCGATGCCCGCCTCACCAGCCACGCAGGCCATCAGCCCACGGCCGGCGAGTGCTGAGTCATACGCGGAATGCAGTTGCTGGATTTCCTTTTCCCGCCCCACAGTGTGCCGCGGCGGGGCAGCAGCCGTGGCGGGCAGTGCTATGGCGTGGGGTTCGGTGAGCGCTGTTTGGACCGCGGCCGCCGTGGGCCGAAGACGAGCGTCCTTCTCCAGCATCTGGAGAATGAGACGTTCCAGGGTTGCCGGGATTTCCGGCCGCAGGCGCGACGGTGGGATGGGCACCTCGGCCATAATGGCTTGCAGCACTCCAATCGGTGAGGCCGCCGCGAACGGATGGCGGCCGGTGGCCAGTTCGTAGAGAACGATGCCCAGGGAGAATATGTCGGAGGGCGCGGACACGGATTCTCCGCGCGCTTGTTCTGGCGACATGTAGCGCAGCGTGCCAAGAATTGTTCCCGCGGCAGTAACTCGGGTTGTGGCCGTTTCGCTCTCATCAATTCCGACCGGAGCCATCCGGGCCAACCCGAAATCGAGCACCTTCACGTAGCCGTCTTCGCGCACCATGATGTTTTCCGGCTTGATATCGCGGTGAACGATTCCCGTCGCATGAGCAGCGCGCAGCGCTTTTGCGACTTGGGCCGCGATACGGTACAACTCCTCGAGCGATAGGTCGGCCACCACGCGCAGCGTGCATCCCTCTACCAACTCCATGGCGATAAAGCGGCCGGCCTCAGCCTCGCCGATGTCGTAGATGGTGATGATGTTGGGGTGGTTCAAGGCAGAGGCGGCTCGAGCTTCGCGAAAGAACCGCTTCGCAGCCGCGTCATCGACCTGCTTTGCAGAGAGAAATTTCAGCGCCACAGGGCGGTCCAGGCGGGAATCTTGCGCCCGGTAGACTTCTCCCATTCCCCCCTCGCCGAGTTTGTCGAGGACCCGGTAGTGCGAGATTGTCTTGCCGATCATGGAGAAATCCTCCGCTGGCAATACGCTCACTAAAGTAAAGTGCATCTGAATTTGCCGACATTATAGTCGGCCGATGCAGCCCTGGATAGCTGAATCCGCAGCATTTGTCGCGATATCGAGAGCTGGCAAATAGCTCAGTTGGCAAGAAACGGCCAAGTGGGTAGTTGACTAAAGACCAGTCACGCGGACGGATTACTCGTACATTGACGAGAAGGAGTGGATAGGTCCGGCCTGATTCCTCCGGTTCCCCTACTTTCGGATCACTTTGGACGGCTCCGGTCTCTTCGCCTCGAGGGCGGCGGGCTCCCGCCGGTAGTCGAAGCGAAAACTCGACGTACTGCGGTCTGAGACCTGCCTTGTATTCACATCGAGCTGGTACTGCAGGTAGGGTCCTTCCCGCGGATAGGTTTCCGCACCTATATAAGGATAGCCGGGCATGGCATGGAAGGGGAGCGGTTCGACCGTGTATCCGTGCGCCGCGTAAAAATCCATGTCCTTCTCGAACCCGTCCGCATAAAACAGGTAGTCGCGAGTCCAGCCCACCGGCACGGGGGCCAGGCCTGAGGAGTCAAACTCCGTCTGTATCTCGTCACCGGAAGCGAGGATTACGAAACGGTCATCCGCCGCTCCCAGCAACTCGCGTGCGTCGCCGTAACGTGTGTAATTCCCGGCGTGCCGCGCGTACGGTCCGGTGCGGCTGACGTCTTCGTACACGTAGCTGATATCGCTCGACAGAGCGCCGCGCACCTCGCGCGGATAACCGTGGAATCCGAGCGCAGCCTTAGCGAGCGGCACCTCGTTCAGTCGAGTGAGATTCTCTTCGGGTGTGGTATCCAGCAGGATTTGGTCCCAGTAGATTTTCAGGTTAGTCATGATCCGCACACGCTTTGTGCCGGCGGGTAGCCGCCCGGTCAAGTCCGCCACCATGGTACGTGCCAGGCCGGCCGGGAAGCCCAGGTCGTCGACGACGCGCTTCCAGCGCCCGGCGGCGTCCTGCGCCTCGAGATAGGGCGGAATGGCTACGATTCCGGCCTGGTGCGCAGCATAAACCGAGGTGGCGGTGAAGTAATCCGTCAGACCGTGCATGAGGAGCCGCAGAGGTTGCGCCGGATTCCATGCTCCGAGCTCGAGTTCGATCCCGTGCAGTTCGGCAAATCCCGCGAAGGGGAGCGAATGGAACCCCGTGACGTACGAGCGGTCGCGTGCGCGCAATTCGCTCCGGAGGTCGCGCCCCCAGTCGTCCCAGGCGCCCACAGGCAGGCGCGCCCCCCGGCTGGCAATGACCTTAAAGTCCGGAAACGGCGGTGCACTGGCAAAACGCTCATTGGGATAGATCTCGACATCGGAGGGATGGTCCACGGCAATCAGCCGCACGTGATCCAGGTAGACAACCTCCTCCATCGGCTCTTGCAGCCGCAGGCTCAGCCGCCCCTGCCGCGCACGGAGAGTGTGCCCCGCTACTTTGACGTATTCGGTCGGGTCGGGAATGTTGCGCTCGCCGGGGGCCACCCAGTGGCCGACAATCCCCGGGCCGATCAAGTCGGAGATGAACTCGTAGCGCGCACCGTTCCACGCAAACAGAATGGGACACGAGCTGCCGCGCCGGTCATTTTCTGCGACCTGGTGTGGCCGATCCGCGGCCAGCTGCACTTCATCCTGTAGAACGCCGGTCGGCCAAAGCATCCGCACGATGTCCGCTTCCTTAACGTCACCGAGGCCCACCAGAATCTCCGGCGCGTTCTGCCCCAGGTAGCCGGAGGAGGACTGCACTTCAAATTTCTGGTAGAGCGCGCCGGCGAAGACCTCCACTTTGGTGCCGATGGCGCTCTTGTTGTCGGCCAGCGCCTTGAGTGAGAGCCTCAGCCAATTATTCTTGTTCCCGCCGTCGTTGCGCAGCAGCACCGGCGGACCGCCATCCTGCGTGATGAGCAAGTCGGCGTCGCCATCGCCGTCGTAATCTGCGGTGATCAGCGAGCCCGGATTGTCGAGGTTCACTCTATCAAGGCCGAGTGCATGGGTGACCTCTCGGAATCCGGCGCTCCCTTCGTTGCGCAGCAGGATGATTCGCGCTTTTGGTCCCGCGGACCCGACTGCAGCCAGGTCGACCCAGCCATCGTTGTCGTAGTCAACCGCCGTCAGGCCCCAGCCGTCGGTCCAATTGAACTTCGGGAGCGGCACGGATTCCAGCCGTTTGCCCTCGATGTTCCGCCACAGACTCAATCCCGGAGACCCGGCATGCGTGAAGGCTACATCTGTCCAGCCGTCTTTATCGAAGTCGAAGGCCACGACGCCTCGGGTGGCTGTTTGAGACGCGCCGCCAAACAGCGGGGTGGCCTGGAATCTTCCCTCGCGAGGATTCCGCAACAACGACGGCGGTCCCTGGGCGCGAGTCAAAATCAAGTCCACCGCCCGGTCGTTATCGAAGTCCGTCACAGTGCTCACCTGGGCGTCCGCAACATCCACAGGTATCGTGGCAGAGGAAACGTCGGTGAACGTGCCGTTGCCGTTGTTTCTCCAGAGCCTAGGCCCCCCGGCGAATGCGGTGGCATACAGGTCGAGGTCGCCGTCGTGATCATAGTCGACAAAGGTCACAGCAAACGGTCGAGCAATTCCCGCGCCGAGCCCGGAAGTCTCGGTTACATCGCGGAACGCGCCGTTGCCCTCGTTGTGGAACAGTCGGAGGCCCGACTCCAGCGCAACCACGACGTCCGTCCAGCCGTCGTTGTCATAGTCGCCGGCGACACAGCTGAAAGCACGGCCGGGGATGTCAAGATGAGTTCCGGCGGTCGCATCTGCAAAGCGGCCGCCGACGTTCCGATAGAGGCGGACTTTGCGATCCGCGCCGCCATTCAGCAACATCAAGTCGGCCCGTCCATCATTATCATAGTCGAAAAAGCAGGCCCCCGAACGGGGCGATCCCTGCCCCGGTTTTCCGGCGACAGAGGGCAGGCCGGATTCGGCGCTCGGCACAGGAACGAATTTAACCGCAATCGGCCTGGCCGCAGCGCCGACAGGAAGTCGCGCGTCCTCGGCGAGCGAATACTTGCCCTGATCGCCGTAGGTGGTTCCGATTGGCGTTCCAAGCCTATCCTGCGAGAGCTTTTGGAAGCGGTCCAGTTGCTTGCGTGCTTCCTCACTGTCGCCCATGCGCTGGTAGGCATTCGCCAGGCCGAATTGCGCCGAGACGTGGAACGGGTTGAGTTCAAGTGCCCGCCGGTAGCTCGCGAGGGCGAGGTCCAGCTTCCTGGCACTCTGGTAGAGCGCCCCCAGGAAATAGTGGGTGTCGGCATCGTTGGGATCGAGTTGGGCCACTCGGCCAAACGCAGCCAGAGCCTGCTCGGTTTCGTCAAGTTTCCTGCGCAGCAAGCCAAGGTTGAACCAGGCCCGCGGGTCATTCGGCTCCTGCTCGGTCGCCTTAACGAGCACCTGCTCGGCTGGCTCGGCCCGCTGGAGGTCGAGCAGCGCGATGCCCTCGTTCAGGCGGGCTGCGAGCAGGTTGGGATCGAGGGCGTAGGCCTGCTGGAAATTCTTCAGTGCCGCCTCGGAGCGCCGCTGGTTCATGTAGGCAACTCCGAGGTTGTTCAGCCGGATGGCTTCCGCGGACTTTTCTCGTGCCGTTTGGGTGATCTTCACCTGCGGCTGAAGGGGGAGCGTTGCTGCTGCGAGGCCCAGCACCAAGGCTGCGAAAAAGATACCGAGTTTTGCCCTGCCGCTCCTCCGAATTAGGTCATGCATCGGCGATCTCCTTGGCTTCCTCAACATTGATAATCCGTACGTCCGAATCCAGCGCAGCTTGTTACTTATAGAACATTTTACTTTGAGCGGGCAAGCGGTAGGCCGGGGTGTACACAATCAGCGCCCGAAGGGCGCTTTGGAGTGCGGCGCCTCGGCGCCGCTTTCATCTGGCCGAGCGACAAAGCGGCGGCAAGCCTCCGCACTCCAAACGTCTTCGGTGCCTGATTCAGTTGTTCAGGCGTTCCCAGCGACCGTTCCTGAAGCTGAGAATGACAGGTTCTCTGATACTCCCGCGCAGCGAATTGAATTGGGTTTTTCCGACAATGCCGTCATAGGACATCCGGGCCAGTTCATCGCGAATGCGCATTCTGTTCAAACCTGCGGTCGCAACGGCTTTGGTGACAAGAAGTGCTGCGTCGTAGGAAAGGAGGGCGATTGGGGTGGGGGGCATGCCCGTGAGATCTTTGAACCGCACGCTGAACGCGAGCAAGTCCGGATCGTGCCGACTCAGATCGTAAGGCGCTGCGACCACCAGTTCTCCAATCCACGAGGAATCAGCGGTGATTTCCGCACTTGCAAGCGAGGCAGGGCCGAGTACGGGAGTCTTTATGCCCGCAGCCCGAATGGCGCGGAGCAAAGTGAGGGACGGTCCGGGACTGCCCCAGATGATCAGCGCGTCGGAATCGATGCCGAGAAGGCGCGGGACCACTGCTTCCGGATTGCCCGTAGGAAACTGCCAATGAGCATCGAGATGGATATTCTTGCGGCCCGCCGCTTCCTGGAGTCGCAAGAAACCTGTGTGTCCATCTCGCTGCGCCTCGGTCAAAGCAACTACGTGCTGGTATCCTTGTCTCCCGGCGAAGTCGAGCAGCAGTTCCGCCTCGCGGCTGTCGGCTGGTGCGCAACGGAAAACCCACGGCACGTTTGCGTAGTCGATCGACATGTCCGCGGCGGACGGCGTGACCACCGGAACCCAGGCTTTGGAGACGACCAGTTCGGCGATGTGAGTGCGCTGGCCGTCCAGACCGCCGATGATCGTCCAGACCTTATCTTCGTAGGCGAGATCCACAACCTGCTTTGCAGCCGTGCCCCACGGTCCATCATCAGGCCGGAACACCATTTCGTAAGGGATGCCCTTGTACCCTCCCCTCCGGTTCATTTCATCCAAAGCCATCCGGACGCCGGTGCGCATCTGCAGGCCTTCGGCATCGTTCCCCGGTCCCAGGACGCCGATCCGAACCGATGTCAAGCCCACCGGGTCCGGCAACTCGCGTCCGGGACCATAGAATCCAGATCCGGCTTTGCTGAAGTCAAAATGCGGTTGCTGCGGCCCCTGTACTATCAGCGGCAAGACCGTCAGAAATAGCCACACCCACATTGATATGTCCTCAACGATTCGAGATTCAAAACAATCTCGAATTTCGAATTTTCTTAAAACGTGCGATTCATTTTGGGAATGCCGAAAACAAATTTCCCGTCTTTGACAGAAGCAGCAATCACCGGCCTGCGATTGCTCAAAGCCAGGTCCAGGTCGATGGGGCCGGAGACACCATCCCAATGGCTCATCGCCGCAAGGGCATCGCGTATGCGGTACCGGTTCAGACCCGCTTTCCGGATCGCCTCGACGGTCATCATGGTCCCGTCATACGAGTGGACCGCGTAGCAATCCGGCGCCTCGTGATACCGTTCCTCGTAGCGCTTCCTGAACTCAGCGTACTTCGGGTTCTTGGCCTCCGGATCGAAGGGATACACGGCCACGACTCCCTCGGCCGCCTTTCCCGCCGCGTTGAGGAAATCGGGATGCACGATGCGCTCGCATGCGAAAATAGGAAATTTCATCCCTCGGTCCCGGATCTGTTTCACGAGCGCGCCGGCCGGTTCGGCATCGGCCCAAAGAACGACCGCGTCCGGCTGCACTTTTGCGAGACGCTCCAACTGGATTTCGAAGTCTGGGTTTACGTTTTCGTAGTTGGGCTCGTAATTGGTCTCGATGGGTGCAGGTTTCCCGAGTTTTATGGAAGCCTTTTTGAATTGCGTCACGCCGATGCGCCCGTAGCGATTGCTGGCCCGGAGAATCGCAACGCTGTTCAGCCCCAGCTGCTTGTAGACGTAATATGCGATCGTATAGGTCATCTGCCTGTCGTCCGGAATCACGCGGACGACCCAGGGTATTTTGGTTTCCACCAGGGTCGCATCCGTATCAGCCACATTCATGATTGGGATTTCCGTTCTCAGCGCAACTCGAATCGCGATGTGAGTGTTCGCACCGTCGACGGTGCCGATGATGGCCCAGACTTTGTCGTCATAGGACAGGGAGACGACCTCGTTGGCAGATGCACCCCAGAGCCCGGTATCGTTTCTCAAGACGGCCTCGAACCGTTTGCCTCTATAGCCTCCATTGGCGTTGGCATCATCGAGCGCCATCTCCATTCCGCGGAGCACAGACTGGCCGATGTAGGTTTCGTAGCTTCGAGCGACCGGGGCAATTACGCCGATCTTGACCGTGTCGACTTCAGGCTCAGGCTTGTCGCGCCCCGGCCCCCAGAACATGACGGGAGAATCGCTCGGGACCCAGTAGTTCTTATAAGGCTCACTGACATACTTCGCGAAGGGCTTGAGATCCTCGGGTGTGTTTCCGTAGATTATCTCCCCCTTCTTCTTTTCGTCAGAAGACTTCTGATCCAGCGGCTTCCCGGGGGGTGTCTGTTGGCCAAGCGCAAACAGCAGGCCGCAGGTGAGCAGTCCCAGTACTACCAGAAACCGAAGCTTCCCCAGTTTACTCATGGGACTTTCCCTCCTTTGCCTTTTTCTGTACTAGCGCCCCGTGACTTACCCCTTTGGAGGTGGCAACCCACACATCGTCCCCTTGAAAATCGACGCCATAGATGTGGTTGTTGGCGAGGCCATGTTCCAGCTTTATCGTTTCCAGGAGCTTGTTATCGTTATAGACTTTTGCAACCCAGCCCTTCGTGCCTTCGATCGGCTCGGCCGGCGGGACCTGGTTCCTGCTCCAGGCAGGGTCAGCAGGAGTATAAGTGACCCAGCGGTTCGTGTCTCCGTTGACGGCGCTAAGCCCTTTGTCCGTGCACGCCCAGGCGACACGGCCTCTCGCTTTGACAAAGTTAATGAAGTTGCTGGCTAGCCCGGAGTCGTGATCCATGTATCCGCGCCATTCCCTGCCGTCATACCGGCTCATGCCGAAATAGGTGCCAATCCAGAGAATTTTCTCGACATAGCTTACGCTGGTTGTGATGTTGTGGATGAGCCCGTCATCGCGAAAGACGTCGTATTCCATTTCTCCGTCGGGGTCGAGCCATGATCTCCATGCCTGCGTGGCGACGTCGAACTCCAGGACACCGCCGCCCCACAGAGCCGCGTAGACACGGCCGTCTCCATAGGTTACAAAGTATCCCCAGGGCTCGTGCTGAGGAGAGTTCGCAGGAGTATAGACATCCCACTTCTTCTCGCGCACCCGGAAGCGCGCCGTCCCAGCTGTGGTTGCAGTCCAGACGTTCTGGTTTTCGACGCAGACGCCGAATACGACGTCGTTCGGCAGCCCGCTATTGAATTGCGTGAAGTTTTCAAAACGGCCGGCCGAGAAGCGCGACAATCCCTTCATCGTCCCAGCCCAGATGTCCCCACTGGCAGTATCGAGGGCAAGGCTCAGAACGGCGGGATAAGCCAGGCCTTCCTTTACCCCGTAGTAGCGCCATTTGCCATCCTCGTAACAGGCCAGTCCGCTTTCAGTGCCGGCCCAGATGCGGTCTCCGTCGACGAGGATTGAGAAGGCCTTGTCTGCCGGCAGACCGTCCGCTTTGTGGAACGACTCCCAGTACCTGTACACCCTGGGAAGGGGCTCCTCGGCGGCCATTGCAGCAAGTGCTGCGAAAAGGAGGATACCTAACAAGAGGTTTTTCTTCATCGCGTGTCCCCCAACCCTTGACGACGCTTTTTTCAATCAGCGTCTCGGAATTGCTGCGCCCGCAGGGCGCTTTGGAGTGCGGCGCCATGGCGCCGCTTTCAAAATCCTAGTACGGACCGGCAAACCGTGCCTTTGTCGCAGGACACCTGACAAAGCGGCGGCCAGCCGCCGCACTCCAAAGGCGCCTTCGGCGCCTGACCTACATCATCCCTCGGATTGCCTAATGCATATGGGCAATCTTCTTGTACGACTCCTCGAAATCGAACGGCTTCTTGTTCATGAATTCGTGCGATGGTTTGGCCATGTGACAGTTCAGACAAACTTCTTTTGTAGGCATTCGCAATCCCAGGGCTATCGCCTGCTGTTTGTTCTTCATCACCTCTTCGGTCGCGTATTGTTCCCCCGGTCCATGACAGGATTCGCACTGAACTCCTTCCTCGACGTGGAACGTGGACAGCCGAAATTCCGGGGGAGCACCTGCGGCCGTCCCATGGCACTTGAGGCAGATCGCGCTATTCTGGGGACTCAATGACTTCACGTTGAAATGCGACTTGACCCGGTCGGCTTTCTCAGTCATGCCCAGCATCACCCAGCTTCGTGAATGTCTGGTGCCCAGCCACTTTTTGTACTCTCGCGCATGGCAGGTTCCGCAGACTTCATTGCCTATGTATTTCGCGCCGGGTCGGGTGAGGGAATCCAGGTCCTCTACTCTTAGCCGGTAGTTCCCCGTGGTGGACTTTACGAACAGAGAAGCGAAGAGCTCCTTGTCACGCACCGGCTCGCCGACCCACAAAGTTTTGATGTACTCGATCAGCTCGTTCAAGTTTTCCTTCGCCATGTCGTTGGTGACGCCGTGAGTGTCGCCCGGATTGAAGACCGTCCAGATTTCCTCCAGCGAATAGCAGCGGCCATCGTGCAGAAACGGCGAAGTGTCGTAGATGTCACCGAGTTGAGGCGTGTCGAACTCCCCGCTGTCGTCCGTGTTCGCTTGAGTCCCGACGTCATGAGTCATGCAGTCGGTGTAATAAGGAGCCGGATGGCAGGTTATGCATCGATTGGCCACAGGGATGTAGCGCCCGTCTTTCGTGTAAGCCCGCTCGAATGCTGCTCTGCCCCGCCTTTGGAACTCGTTCAGCCGCCCGTCTGCTGGTGCGTACCGGCTGTTCATTAACGAAAGTGATTCGATAAAATGGACCGTCGCTTCGAGGTCATCCTTCTCAAAACCGTGGGAGCGGAAGAACAATTGGGCAGCCCTTGGTCCGTCCTGGCGTTGCAGCGTCGGGTTGGTTCCTGACCACTTGTAGGGGGCCGTGTCCGCTATGTCTCTCATCGTCCTGTTTTCGACCAGATTCCGCCCGATTCCGTCTCCCGGCGCGACAATGTCGTAGACCAGGCCGTCGAGGTGATTCTCGGGGTGGCAGGTGTTGCAGCTCAACTGTTTTTGAAAGCTGATGCTGCTGTAGTTGAAGAGCCTGGCACCCCTGCGCAACACCGTTTCGATGCTGGGCCCTCCCAGGTCAATCGCACCGGCAACCTGGTTGTTCCCGGCATCGATGACCTGGATGGAATCGGAGAGCCTATTGGCGACATAGATCCAGCGGCCGTCGGGTGAAGCGACCATATCCTTGGGATTACACTGGGTAGGGACGCGGGCCAGAACATATTCAGAGCTGAGGCCCAGGTTGCGGGCGTTGAGGCCGATGGCTTCGTCGGACAGCCCGATCTTTCCGTCACGAGCCTGCAAAAGTCCGGCCACTCTCCTCATATCGATCACGGTGACGGCATTCACACCGCTCGATGAGATGTAGAGCCTCTGGCCATCCGGTGAAAACGCGACGCCGAAGGGATCGGCATAATAGAGGTTCGGTTCATCCAGAAGGAAATAGGCCACCCGCCCCTGCGGTCCGGCTTCGGCAACGGCAAACCCGTGAGTGACCATCCAGCCCTGGTACACCTGTGTTTCCGGAAGAAGGTTTTTGGGCAGTTCCAGCGCCACAACAACGAAACGGTTATCCGGGGAAACGGCAAGATCCTGTCCGATGAGGGTGGAGAACAATTGACGCCTCCCGGCTACAACCTGGCGCTTTGCGTCGATGACCGTGAGTTCGAGAATCGGGGGCGTGCGAAATGGGACGGGGACTGACAGCTGGCTGGACACGTACAAGAACCGGTGGTCCGGAGAAAAGGCTATTCCGAAGGGTGAACGGCCCGCCTCGAGCCTTTTGATCTCTTTGAAATCTGCAGTATTGATCACCGACACGTCGTCGGTGCCCAGGTTTGCGACGAACAAGTATCTTCCGGTCTCATCCGTGACCAGGCCGTGAGGGTCATCCCCCACAGGGATCAGCCCGATGACCTCCATCGTTCCTACATTGAAAACCGTTACATTGTCGTCCCAGCGGTTGCTGACGTAGAGACGGCTCTCGTCGGGGCTGAGCGCAACGCCGAACGGATTTCTCCCCGTCCTCATGCTGCTTACAACTCTGCGGACCGCGGTGTCGATGACCAGCACTTCGCCGCTATTCTCGCAAGCAACGAAAAGCCGGCGGCCGTCTCCCGAAAGAGCCATTTGAATCGGCGACTTGTAGAGGTCGTCTTCCGGAACGGCGTACCGCGCCCTCGTGCTTCCATCGCGGGACGCCTGGAACGCATCGCCAGGAAGGAGAGCCGAAGACGCCAGCGCAATCAGCGTTGCAAGCCCCAATGAAAGGATACGAGCACGATGCATGATTATTAACCAGGCACTCTAAGTGAACCTCTAAGCCTTGATTCCGAAGGGCCCGAAGATCCGCCAGAAGTGCCGCGCCTTCGGCGCTCGATCTTTGGTTCCCTCGTATTCCCGGCCTCACGGCCGGGCTTATTCATTGCCGGTCCTTCGGGCCTCGACACGAGGGCTAAAGGGAGTCCGGTGGATACCTGGTGAATCCGGCGCCGAAGGCGCCGCAATCAATAGCCCCGGCCGTGAGGCCGGGGTTGGGGATTCGCCCATAATCGAACGACGAAGGCGCGGCACAATCATTCGTGTTCATTTATCAGGTCTCTGCGTTTCAACGCCTCTACTTCCTTTGCCGGAGAACCCTCGGCACGGCTTTTTGTACCGCGTCCGAGACGCGGTTCTCGGGCGCCAACTCTTTGTTCTCGTGACATCCGATGCATCCGCGGCTGGTTCCACGCCGGACCCAGACCCATCGGGGCATTGTCTCCAAGACCTTCCCTTTTTCGTCCAGAAGCTGGATCAGAAAGGGAGTGTCGGCCGGCACCTCGACAAAAAACGAGCCATCCGGCTCGACGGGCGCTTCCCCGAGGAGGCGCGTTCCAGCGTCGGGAATGGACTGTGATGGTGACCTCCTTTGCGTGGCGCAGGCAGGCACCCCCTCGACAAATCTGGCGCGCTTCACATCGCCCTTTCGGATCGCATTGACCTCGGGCATGTCTGATTCGTAAACGCTCAGACAGTGCAGATGACCCCAGGTGAGGGAATCAACGACGGCGCTGATCAATCCCTGCGGCTCCGGTCTCGGCACGACCGCCTGTGCATCCAAGTCCTCCCACTTAGGGTCGTCGAAGATCTGCTCTCCCGGCATTCCCTTCGCAAAATCAAACAAATAGATGCCGTAGCTTTCCTTTCCCGAAGAAAAAGAAACGACGAGTGTGCCGTCGGGGGAAGGATGCGGATACAGATACAGTCCTGTTCCCCGGCTCAGCGGTTCATAGCTGTGGAGGGGGCGTCGAAAAGAGACCCTGGCAAGCCGCCCACCGGAGTCCGTCGGATTGGCAGATTCCACGAACACCAGCGTCCGGTCCGGCATCTCACAAGCCATCGTCTTGAAATACGCACCTTGATCGGTCCCGCAAAAGAGGTTCAGGCCGGTGCCATCCCAGTTGGCAGCCAGCAGCGGAAATTTCTCCGGGCTGTTTGCGTATTTCTGCCGGCTTGTGAAGAGCACCCTGCCGTCCTGAAGAACGGCTGGTGAAAAGTCGCTCGAAAGGTTGAAGGTACTCCGCCGGGTCACAAAGCCACGTCCTCCGACGGGCTCCAGATTCATGGCATAGAGTGATGTGGCAAGCTCCGGTCTCCCTTCCTGGTAAGTGCTGGCTGCGTCCGATATGAATGTAATCCAACGCACCTTGTCGTTGAAATCCGGGGGCGTGATAGAACTTCGTGCGAGGTATTCGGGCTCACGACAATTTCCAAACCCACTGGTGATCTGTCGTTTGTTCTTGCCGTCGGGATCCATCTCCCAGACGTCCCACTTATCCTGTGCCGTACGCTTTCCGGAGAACAGGATCCGTTTTCCATCGAAGGAGACGGAAGGATCGGCCGCCGCCGCAAATTCGGGGGTGAGAACGGCAGGAGAACCATGGCGTGCCAGAAGAACGATGCGGCTTCCTTTGTCGGCAGCTCCATTCAGGAGAAACCGTCCGGCCTGGCCGCCGTGCAATTTTGCTTTGAAGGGCACCTGGGTAAAAACGATGGGGCAGTTCAACTGGCCGGATGTCACCGGCATTCCAGGTTGAAACGCCACCAGGAGGAAGGCAAGGGCGGCAAACCACTTCTTCATGGTTCAATCACCTTGAGGAACTGGTTTGCCTTCACCTCCTTCAGCTTTTGCGTTTTTCCGCTGGGCCACTGGATGGTTACCTCATCTACCATGGTGCGCTGGCCGAGCCCGAAGTGGAGCCTGGGATCGTTCTGGGAAAGGTAGCTGCTTGCCGACATTTTCTCTGCCACCTGAGTGAAATCGCCTGAACGCACGATCACCCGGGCGCCCACGCCATCTCTATTGCTCTTGGTGCCGATTAGTTGCAGCGTAAGCCAGTTGTTTCTATTGCCTCCGTCATTTCTGAGGAGGACGGACGGCTGGTCGATGTTCAGAACGAAGAAATCCAGGTCTCCGTCGTTGTCGCAATCGCCGGTAGCCAGGCCCCTGGCCACACTCCTGGTATCGAAGTAGGGGCCGACAGATCTGGAAACATCGACGAACACACGCTGTCCGTTCGGTCCTGCGACATTTCTCATGAGAAGCTGTTCCTGCTTCTCAGAAAGGCGATGACCATCTCCGTTTGCGATGAGGAGGTCCGGCCAGCCATCGTTGTCAAAGTCCATGAAATCACCGCCCCAGGACCAGAACTGGGCGCTGACCCTTGCCACGCCCGTCGAGACGGAAATTTCCTCGAACAGCCCGCGGCCCAGGTTTCGGAAAATCCCGATGTAATTCATGGCCGGCACCACGAGGTCGAGCTTGCCGTCCCCATCGAAGTCGGCGAAATCGCCTCCCATGGATGAGACCGCATTGCCGTGCTGGCCGAATGCTGCGCCACACTCGATTCCGACCTCTGTGAATGTGCCGTTGCCGTTGTTGTGGTACATGTAGTTCTGCATGGCATCGTTGGCGACGAAGATGTCAGGCCAGCCGTCCTCGTCATAGTCCGCCGACAGGACTCCCATGGCTCGACCCTTCTTATTTATGCCCGCCTTTGCGCTGACGTCAGTGAAGGTCCCGTCGTGATTGTTGTGGTAGAGGACTGACAACTGTCCGGGGTAAGACAGAGGGCCGGGATACACTTCCGCCTCGTAGAAAAGCCGGTACTTGCTGTCGAACTCGAGATAGTTGCCGACGAACAGGTCAAGGTATCCATCCTTGTCATAATCGATCCAGATGGCGCCCACGCTCCACTGACCGCATGCGACGCCTGCTTTCTCCGTAACATCGGTGAATGTGCTGTTGCCGTTGTTGTGATAGAGGATGTTCTTGCCGAAATTCGTCACATAAATGTCCGGATGGCCGTCGTTGTCGAAGTCGCCGACCGCAACTCCCATGCCGTACCCGGAAGCGCCCACCCCCGCCTTCTCGGTAACATCTTCGAAGGTCCCATCGCCTTTGTTCCGGTACAGGCGGCTGGGGGTTCGAGCGCTTTTGAAACGGGAATCCGGGTCGCTGATGCCCTCGAGATAGCGGCCGTTCACGGCATAGATGTCCATCAAACCATCACCGTCGAAGTCCAGAAATGCGCAGCCCGAGCCCGTAGCCTCGACGATCGAGCTGATCTCGTCGTCTCCCAGGCAATGTTTGAATGAGATTCCGGCTTGCTTCGTGACGTCGGTGAACACCGGTGGAGCGGGCTTGTTCTGAGAGGCGGCGAAAGCCAAGAGCAGAAGCGACAGAAGCTCCAATTTGACGGAACTCAACACGTACTCCTTGCACAGAGGACTGTGGGCTTGACTCTTGGGAGAGCTTAGCCCCGAGGCGGGGCGAGGGTCAACAAAAACCGCCAGGATGGAGGGTTATTCACCCTGAAGGCAAACCACGAAGCTTTAGACCGTGCCTCGCGCCAACCCGGCCGCGTTTTTCGACCATCGGCGACCATTCTGAGCGGTCAGTAAGTTGTGCTAAAGACAGTGTTTCTGCCCGAGGAGTTCATTTTGCCGGTCAGAAAACGTCTGGGGTTGCCCGGTTCGAAGTCCGGGGCTGTGCATGGAGGAGCAAATCAGCTGGCATACGCAAAGAGGGTGGATAAAGAGGGTGGTATGAGGAAGGGTTTCTAAGGAACCCTTGGGAGAACTCGGCTTCCATTGTGCAGTGCGATTCGCAATGGGCATGCCCTCCAGGCCCGAAGGGCCGGAAGTGCATAGGCCCGGCCGTAAGGCCGGGATTCGCTGCTTCGGTGCTCCTCTCATCGCAATCCTCATCCCGGCCTCATAGCCGGGCCTACGTACTGGCGGCCCTTTGGGCCTGAATACCGGAAACGTGCCGAGACTCTCAAACAAGTTCATCCTTCTCACGAGCATTTGCGAGTCGCGCCGCCATAGGCTGCGGCTTACCAGGCAAGTCATCTTTGGAGGCGACCCCGGTCCCCAGCTGCCAACACCGGCCGATGGCGTGCGCCACAGGCCGTATATCATTCATCATGCGCTCGAACGTCTCAGGACGGAGCGATTGCTCTCCGTCGCTCAGCGCCTCTTGAGGATTTACATGTACTTCAACCAACAGGCCGTCGGCGCCGGCCGCCACGGCAGCGCGGGCCATGTGCGGTACCAGCCACCACAGTCCTGTTCCGTGGCTCGGGTCCACGATTACGGGCAAATGGGTCCAACGCTTCAGCAGGGGCACCGCACTCAGGTCCAGTGTGTTTCGCGTCGACGTTTCGAAGGTGCGGATGCCCCGCTCGCACAGGACAATCCGACCGTTGCCTCCGCTGGCAATGTACTCTGCGGCCAGCAGGAACTCCTCGATCGTGGCGCTGAACCCGCGCTTCAAAAGCACCGGCAGGCGAAGCTTCCCAACCTCCTCCAGCAGCGTGTAGTTCTGCATGTTGCGGGATCCGATCTGGATCATGTCCGCATGGGCGCACACGGCGTCCAGGTGTCGCGTATCCATCGCCTCCGTGACCACCGGTAGGCCGGTGGCGCGGCGCACTTCGGCCAGAAGCTTCAGCCCTTCCTCATGCAGGCCATGGAAGCTGTAGGGAGAAGTGCGCGGCTTGAAAGCCCCGCCCCGCAGGATTTTTGCTCCTGCCCGCTTCACCGCGATGGCTGTCGCGAGGAGCTGTTCCTCGCTCTCCACGGAACACGGGCCAGCCATCACGACGATGTCCATCCCGCCGACCAGGACGCCGCCGACATCGACGATGGTGTTCTCCGCCTTGCCCTCACGACCGACGAGCCTGGTGTCTGAGATTTCTCGCGTCATCTTAATTCGCCATGCCCTGCGGCATGCCCGAGTGGCTCTTTCCGGCCGGGCCTTCGCGCATGGGCATTCCGGCCGCCGCTACCATCCCGGCACCCCTTATAGCACCGCAGTGGGATGCCGTCAACGCCAACAGGTCAGCGCGAATTTACGAGTGATCACTCGCAGACTCGCGCCAGTGGTAAGACATGCCGGCTCCCCTTTCCCTTGCGAGCCGATGGCAGATCTCGAGGGTCTCGTCCTTTCGCTTCAAAGTGGTGCTGATTTCTACCGCTTTGTGATGGTGCAACTCGCGTTTTCCGCAGGTTCCTTCATCCCGGGGCCGAGGGTGAAAGTTCCCGACAAGGTCGTGCTCGAGGTGTCGCCTTTCTCCCTCGAGGACGTGCGCCTGCTCGACGGGCTGTGCCGCGAAGCGATGCTGCGCGACCAGAAGTATCTGCTCGACCTCCCTTTCTGGCCCTCTGAGTGACTTCAGTCGCAGTCTGCTTGGGCTGCCGCCGGCCCCGTTTCCTGACTACTGGGCGATGCGCACATCCAGCACCTGCCCCACGGATGCAGTGGGTGGTGCCTGGAATTTCACCGTGATCTTCTGTTTGCCGCGCGTCAGGGGCTCCGGCAATTTGTATTCAAAATCGAACAGCTCGGTGGGATGGATTTCCAGCGACTGAGCCGCGATCTTTTCCCCGTCCACCAGAATGTCAAAGCTGCGCGGGCGCCCTTCGCTGCCGACGAAGCTGCAGACCAGGAGCATCGGTTTGTCCGGGATTACCTTCAGATCGTAGCTGAACCACCCGCTTCGGCCGGCATCGCGGACGCGCTTGCCGTCGAAGAAATCCGTATTCGAGTTTTGCTGCTGCAGATTATGGTCGCGTTCGTTCTGGTCGTTGCCGATGATCACTGCGTCCACGGTGCGGCGCTCGATTTCGGCGCGCCGGGATTCCCTGGCGACCGCATCGGCCTTCCTTTTGGCCCACTCCTCGTTCGAATAGACTTTCCAATAGACTGTGTAGCGTATGTCGGAAGCCTTGTAGAACGGGACCAAAGCCACATCCTTGGGCTGGCCCACGCCGCTCGTTAGGAAGTCCAGCGGTTTTCCCGCCACCGGCTTCACCTTTGCCAGCACATCCTTCACACTGCCGACGAACGCCGGGACCACCACGGAAGGCACTCGATTGAGCGGCGGGGCACTGGGGCCATAGCGAGTGTTCTGATCCAGGCCTTCCTTGCCGAGATCCCCAGCCAGCACAATCGGTCCGTACAATAATGCGATGACGCTCGGATCGTCCGGCATTGCTTCCGTGCGCAGGCTCAAGGGCAAGCGCACCTGAACCGCGTCGCCGGTCTTCCATTCACGGTCGACTGCGACATAGGAACCGGGCTTGGCGGTGACAGGCTCGTTTTTGCCGTTGATCGTGAGCATCATTCCCGATTGCGCCCACGCCGGGTAACGGACCTTCAGGGTCAGACGGACGGGTTTCCGGCACTCGAACGTCAGCCTGGTCGTGTCCTGCTCGGGGAACCGTGTTTCCTGGCGCACGACGAGCCCTTTGTCTTTCCATGTAAGCTGCGATGCGATGAAGAGATTGAGGTAGAGCGACTGGTCGTCACGGAAATAGATGGTGTCGCCGTATTTTGCCGGATTTTCCATGCCTGTGCCGACGCAGCACCAGAACGAATTGTTGGGAGTGGAGTAGGTCTTGAAGGCGCCCGGCCGCATTGGCACGTAGTAGCACATCATCCCGGTTTCGGGGTCCTGCGCCGCCAGGATGTGGTTGAACAGGCCGCGTTCGTAAAAATCCATCTTCTCGACGGACGGGTCCAGCGCGAACATGTGGCGCGTCAGTTTGAGCATGTTGTAGGTGTTGCAGGTTTCGGTGCTGGAAGGGCCGATGAATTTCGAGAACTGGCTGATGGGGAAAAAGCTCTCCCCGTCGGTATTGCCGCCGATCACGAAGGAACGGTGCAGGGCCACGCGCTCCCAGAAGAACCTGGCGATGTCGTAGTAGCGTTGTTCGCCGGTCAGCTCGTATTCGCGCGCGGCGCCGATGACCTTGGGAAACTGGGTATTGCCGTGCAGGCGGCGGGGCGAGTCCAGATTGTCTGTCCCGGCGGCCCACAGATCGAAGTACACCTTGTGGTCGAATTTGCGGGCAGTGCTCAGGTAATCAGGATTGCCGGTTACGGAGTAGAGATTGGCGAGCACCTCGTTCATGCCGCCATGCTCGGTCATGAGCGCCGCCTGCTGCTGCTCATCAGTGAGGCGGTCGACTCGGAACTTGACCCAATCGGCCATCCTGGTCACGACGTCGAGAGCCTGCTGGTTGTCACAGTAGAGGTACATGTCGAGCAGGCCGGCCATGATCTTGTGCAGCGTGTAATAAGGAGCCCAGACCTGGACGCGCTTGTCGACGCGGTCGAAGAACTCTTCCGGGTAAGCCGACAGAAAGCCCTGGTTGAAGCCCTTCGAAGGCAATGCCTGCTGCACTTTCGCGAGTTCGGCGACGATGTAAGCGGCCTTGTCTTTGAAGCGCGCGTCTCCCGTGCTCGCATACATCATGGCGCAGGCCGAGAGGTAGTGCCCCACGCTGTGGCCGCGCAGCTCGCCCTTTGGGTCTTCCCACCCCCCCAGCGGCTGAGCCGAGGAAGGCAGCCCGGCGGTGACCCGGAAATTGTGGAGCAGGCGATCCGAGTCGAGTTCGAGCAAGTACTTCTGGTCCCGCACCATGGCATCGCGGAAAGGGCCGTCCAGGAGGCGCACATCCTGAAGGTCGAACGGATAGGACTTGAGTGCCACCTTGTCCGGTACTTTCACCTTCGATCCCGGTATAAACGAGCCGGCGGCAAAAGCGAGCGGCACAACGAACGCAAGAATCGCTGGAAAAACGGCCGTCTTCCTCACGTTACTGCTCCTTCCTGCTGGGGGCACTGGGCGCGAGATTTATTTAACACCCTTTATTAATTGCTTTCTACGCATGCTTATAGCACTTAAGAGACCGCTGATAAACGAAAAAGGTTCTTACCCCACTTTTTGAGTAAATGAGGGTTCGAAGAGGAGAAGTCCTTCCAAATTGCTGTCCCTTATCCTATCCTTGCGGCGATCGCCGAAACTACTGGGTTCCGATGACTCCCGGCCATGGTCTTCCTTAATCCGAATTATTTGTGAAGCAGAACCAAACGCCGGTGAAAGGCGACAAAACTGGACGCGGATAAACGTGCAGGAGCTCTTGCCGTCCTGCTTGCCCGGCAAGAGCTCCTGCACTCCGACCAAGAGCGAACGGTCAGCGTCTGTCAGCGTTTTTCCGCGTCCAAAATTTTCTTTTGATCGCATATTCATGAATGATCCGCGCTAAGAAGAGGTGAAACATTGCAGAGGGCGCGCAGAAATGCACTCCAGGATTTCTCCGTGTTCTTTGCGCCCTCCGCGTTGAGATTCTATCAAGGAGCATCTAATGATCCTTCTGAAGATTCATGCCTATTCTGTGGCCCTGTTTCTTGCGTTCCCGCTGCTTCTGCTCGCACAGGGTGGGGGCAGCAAATACCCGAACGGCCTGTATGCCGAGGTGACCACCAACAAGGGGCTGATCGTCCTGCAGCTTGAATTCCAGAAAACGCCGATGACGGCGGCCAATTTTGTCGGCCTGGCGGAAGGCACGATCAAGAACACTGCACTCCCCGAGGGCACACCCTATTTTAACGGCACCAGGTTTCACCGGGTGGTGCCGGGGCACGTCATTCAAACCGGCATCCCGGCCAATGGGAAGACGCAGGGTCCAGGGTATCAATTCCCGAACGAAATCCGCCTTCCCGACCTCAATCACAATCGCGCCGGCATGCTGAATATGGCGAACTCCGGCCCGCACACCAACGGCAGCCAATGGTGCATCATGCTGGGTGACCGGTCCTATCTTAACGGTGACTACACGGTATTCGGCCATGTCGTCCAGGGCCTCGACGTGGTATTTGCCGTCGTTCAAGGCGACGAGGTGCAGTCGGTCAAAATCGTTCGTGTCGGTGCGGCAGCCGAGCGGTTTCGGCCGACGACCGATTCCTTTCAGAAAATGGTCGCGGCGGCCAGGGCACGCGTCCAACAGGCGGATGCGAAGAAGAAGGCCGAGGAAGAAAGGATGATCCGCCGCAGCTGGCCGAAAGCGACTGTAATGGCGAATGGCGTGAAGTTTGTCGTGGTCCGCGAGGGCCGGGGGGAAATACCGGCCGCCGGGACCCGGGTGCAAGTCTCCTATTCAGGGAGGTATCTGAAAGGATTGAGTTTTGTCAGCACGGCCGACGGCGGCAAGCCGTATTTCGGCGACCAGCCCGAGCCGTTCGAGTTCGAGGTCGGCAAAGCAGTGGTCAATCGCGGATTGGATGCCGCGATCGCACAGATGAAGAGGGGGGAAAAGCGCATCGTGATCGTTCCGCCCGGCCAGGCATACGGTACCGGCGGCTATTACGACAGGGAAAAGCCGGGCCAGAAACGCTTCCACATTTCCCCCAACATGACGCTGGTCTACGAAGTCGAAATCCATGAAATTCCAAGTCGATAAGGTCCGCAAAATCTGCGGCTGGTCCTCAGCCTGAACTATTCATGAAGAAGTTGGATGGCAAGCAGAAAAAAACCAGGGCATTGGCCGCCGATGGACGCGGGCATGAGCTTTTGCCGCCGTGCTTGCCCGTTTCTGGCAATCACGATCAGCGCCAAGCGCTGACCCCTGGGGGGTGGCAAATGCTCCTGCACGCCGACAAAATCAAGACTGTCGGCGTCCCTCCGCGTTGTTCGGCGTCCAGAGATCCATTTTTGCCATTGAGCCATGCGGAACTCGGATTAACGGCTCATGGTTTCCGGATTTGGAGGTTGCCGCCAAGGTGCGCGGCGGTTTGTGATGCAGGTTGTTATGCCTGCTTTGGGCTGAAGGGGATTTATTGCGGACCCTCGATATGCTAAACATATGGGCGGGTGGGTTGGCCGCTTACTCATCCACGAAAGGAATCACTTGATTTTCGGGACTGTTTTCAACATCAGCCGCTATGCGATCCATGACGGTCCGGGTATCCGAACCACCGTGTTTTTAAAGGGATGCCCGCTGAGCTGCTGGTGGTGCCACAATCCGGAGAGCATTTCTCCGCATCCGGAAATCTCTTTGCGGCTGAATCGCTGCATTCGCTGCGGCACCTGCGTCGATCAGTGCCCGAACCACGCCCTTTCCATTACGGATGATGAGGTTACCACCGACCCGGCATCCTGCCAGCTCTGTTTCGAGTGCGCCAAGGTGTGCCCTTCGGATGCGCGCGAAGTTGTGGGCCGGTCCATGACCGTCGCCGAGGTGATGACGGAGATTAAGAAGGACGTGCCTTTTTACGATGAATCCGGCGGCGGAGTCACATTTTCGGGTGGAGAGCCGCTGATGCAGCCGGCCTTCCTGCTGGAACTCCTGGATGCCTGCGGGCGGCTGGACATCCATCGAGCGGTCGATACCTCAGGGCATGCCGGCAGGGACACCCTGCTGGAAGTTGCTGAAAGGACCGACCTGTTCCTGTATGACCTGAAGCACATGGATCCCGTGATCCACAGGAAGTTCACAGGCGTGAGCAACGAGCTGATTCTCGAGAACCTCAAAGCTCTGTCATGCCGGCCTGTCGCAATCCGGATCCGGTTTCCTCTCATCCCGGGAGTCAACGATGACCCGCTCAATGTGGAACGGACCGCATGTTTTCTCCAGAAGCTGCACCGAGTGTGCTACATCGATATCCTGCCGTATCACGATGTCGCAAGCAGCAAATATAAGCGGTTCGGCTATAATTACAAGTTGCGCGGACTTCCCCCTTCTGACGCCGCCCATCTCCAGGACATCGCTGCGACGCTCAGCAGTTACGGTTTGTGCGTGACCATCGGAGGCAACGAATATGAACGAACGTATCCGCAAGCTCAGGCAATGCAGCCATGAAACCAGGCCGTGCATCTCGCACGAGCGCGCCGAACTGCTGACGGACTTTTATGCCGAGAATGAGGGCAGATACTCGATTCCCGTGATGCGAGGCCTGCACTTCAAGCACCAGTGCGAGAAGAAGACCATATACATCGGTGCCGGCGAATTGATTGTGGGCGAGCGGGGCCCGTTCCCGAAGTCGGTATCGACTTATCCGGAACTGAACTGCCATTCCGTAGAAGATCTCGAGATTCTCAACTCCAGGAAAATGACGTCATTTGGGGTTTCCCGTGAGACGATCGAGGTCTATCGAAATAAAGTGATTCCATACTGGCACACCCGCAGCATGCGCGCCAAGGTGTTCGCCAATATTCCGCAGGAGTGGAAGGATTATTACGAAGCGGGCATGTTCACCGAATTCATGGAACAGCGCGCGCCCGGGCACACGACTCTCGACGGAACGATCTATCAAAAGGGGATGCTCGATTTCAAACGGGAAATCGCCGAAAGCCTGGCGCAACTTGACTACCTCAACGATCCCGAGGCTACGGACAAAGCCGAAGAGTTGAAAGGAATGGACTATTCCTGCGATGCCGCCATCATCTTCGCCGAAAGGCACGCCGACCTTGCCGAGAAGATGGCCCGGGAGGAAACGGACGGGGCCAGAAGACGGGAGTTGCTCAAGATCGCCGATGTCTGCCGCTGGGTGCCTGCCCATGCGCCGCGGGACCTGTGGGAAGCCCTGCAGATGTATTGGTTCGTGCACCTGGGCACGATCACGGAATTGAATGGCTGGGATGCCATGAATCCCGGACATCTGGATCAGCATCTGCTGCCTTTCTACGAGATGGGATTGAAGGAGGGAACCTTGACCCGGGACCAGGCGAAGGAACTGATCTCCTGCCTGTGGATCAAGTTCAACAACCACCCCGCCCCTCCCAAAGTCGGCGTCACTGCCGCGGAAAGCGGCACATACAACGACTTCACCAACATCAACCTCGGCGGCCTGAAGCGGGACGGAAGCGACGGGGTGAATGAGGTCTCTTACGTTATTCTCGAGGTAATCGACGAGCTGCACCTGTTGCAGCCGCAAGCCAACATCCAGCTGAGCCGCAAGACCCCGGATCATTTCCTGAAAGCGGCCTGCCGGGTGATTCGGAAGGGTTACGGATATCCATCGGTTTTCAATGCCGATGAGGTGGTCACGGAGCAGGTGCGCATGGGCAAGTCCGTGGAGGACGCCCGGGAAGGCGGCTGCAGCGGCTGCATCGAGACCGGGTGCTTCGGCAAAGAAGCCTACGTGCTCACCGGGTATCTCAATACTCCGAAGATACTCGAGCTGGCGCTGAACAACGGCGTGGATCCACTCTCCGGCAGGCAGATTGGGCCAAAAACCGGCGACCCGAGAGAATTTCAAAATTTCAACGAACTCTACGACACCTTTGCCAGACAGCTCCACCACGTTGTGGACCTGAAGATCCAGGTCAACAACTACATCGAGCGCATGTTCGCCGCCTGGGCTCCGGCCACCTTCCTGTCTGTGGTCATCAACGACTGCATCCGGAAGGGCAAGGACTATTACCATGGCGGGCCGCGCTACAACACGAATTACATCCAATGCGTAGGGATCGGCACGATCACCGACAGCCTGTCCGCCATCAAGAAGCACGTGTTTGAGGACAAGAAGATCACGATGGACCGGCTCCTGACTGCGCTGCACGACAACTTCAAGGACGCTGAACTACTGCGCCTGACCCTGGTGAACAGGACGCCTGCATTCGGCAACGACGACGATTTTGCCGATTCCATAATGCAGCGGGTCTACGCCTCCCTGTTCGATGCCATCGACGGAAAACCCAATACCAAAAGGACCACATACCATCTGGACATGCTCTCAACCACCTGCCACATCTATTTCGGGAAGAAGCTGGGCGCATCGGCGAACGGTCGGTTTGCGGGTTTGCCCGAATCGGACGGCACGTCGCCTTCGCATGGAGCGGACCGACGCGGGCCCACCGCTGTGGTCCGGTCCCTGAGCAAGATGGATCAGTTTAAGTCAGGCGGGACCCTGCTGAACCAGAAGTTCCTTCCCAGCGTGCTTGCCGGTGAGGAGGGCCTGGTCAAGATGGCCGCGCTCATCCGCACCTACTTCCGGCTCGACGGCCACCACATCCAATTTAATGTCGTCGATGCCGAAACGCTGCGCGATGCGCAGAAGCACCCGGACAACTACCGCGATCTGCTGGTGCGCGTGGCAGGCTACAGTGATTACTTCGTGGATCTGGACATCTACCACCAGGAAGAGATCATCGCCCGCACCACGCAGGAAACCATCTAGCGATCCCTACGAACCTCGTCTCAACGCAGAGAGCGCAAAGCCGGCACGAATGATTCGAAGAACACGCATAGAGGGTAGAATTGCCGATAGGCACGAATGGGGCAGGGAAATGCAAATCAGAAACAAGGCGGGGAAACTCGGAGTCATCCTGTTCCTGCTGGGTGTTCCGATCATGGTTCTCTCTCAAGGGACGCCGGCGGATTACGAGCGCGCCAGAAACCTGCGTGCGCAGACGCAGGGCCTGGTATACGACAGCCCTGAGCGGCCTGCCTGGATCGAAAAGAGTCATCGTTTCTGGTATCGCAAATCGGTCAAGGGCGGAAACGTGTTCATGTTGGTGGATGCCGATCCGCTCCATAAGCAGCCCGCATTTGATCACGACAGAATCGCGGCTTCGCTCTCAGCGGCGGCGGGACGGAAGTATACCGGCGTGACGCTGCCGTTCAACACCGTCAGTTTCGTGGATAACGGTGGCGCGATCGAATTTCAGATCGGGTCGGTGCCGTTGCCGCAAGGTGTCGAATCCGATCTGCTGTTTCCCCCGGGACCTCGAACCAATACAGGGTGGCGATGCGATCTCTCCACCTATGCCTGCACCAGGGTCGGTGGAGCGGATACGCCTCAGGGGCCCGCCGGCCGGGGCGGACAACCGCCCGCTGGCGGGCGTGGAGCACAGCAGACCGAACCGCAGCCCAGGGTATCGCCGGATCAAAAGTCGGAGGCGTTTATCCGGAATTTCAATGTTTGGGTGCGCAATCGGGATACCGGGAAAGAACTTCAGTTGAGCTGGGACGGATCAGAAGGAGACTACTATTCCTGGAATATGCAATGGTCTCCCGATTCGGCGAAACTGGCGGCCTTTCGCACCAAGCCGGGCTACAAGAGAGAGGTCCGCTATATACAGTCTTCTCCTGAGGACCAGCTCCAGCCGAAGTACTCATCCATCATATACAACAAACCAGGCGACGTGATCGATGTCAACATGCCGGTGCTCTTCCAGGTGGACACCCGGAAGCAGATCAATATCGACAATCACCTCTTTGCGACTCCGTATGCCAACGAACAGATCAGATGGTGGCGGGACAGCCGGGCCTTTACCTTTGAATATAACCAGCGGGGACACCAGGTGTACAGGATCATAGAAGTGGATGCCGTCACCGGCACGCCCCGGGCGCTCATTAACGAGGAAATGCCGACTTTCTTCTGCTACTCGGGCAAGAAATTCCGCGCCGACATCAACGATGGCAAGGAAATCATCTGGATGTCGGAACGGGACGGCTGGAATCACCTTTACCTTTATGACGGCACAACGGGGGCGGTGAAGAATCAAATCACCAAAGGGCAGTGGGTGGTGCGCGGCGTGGACAAGGTCGATGAAGGCGCCCGCCAGATCTGGTTCCGGGCCAGCGGCATGTATCCCGGCAAGGATCCCTATTTTGTTTATTACTATCGGATCAATTTTGACGGCAGCGGATTAGTAGTGCTCACGCAGGGCGATGGGACGCACTCCATCAATTTCCCCTCGACGGGCCGGGGCGGCGGCGGTCGAGGAGGACCCGGCGGAGCTTCCGGAGGGTCCGGCAGCTTCTCTGCAGACCTGGCCTATTACGTCGATACTTATTCGCGGGTGGATCTGCCTCCGGTGATGGAACTGCACCGAACGTCCGACCAGAAGGTGCTCATGGAAGTCGAGCGCGCCGACATGCAGGACCTGCTGAAGTCCGGCTGGGTTGGACCTGAAGTGTTCGTTGCCAAGGGGAGAGACGGCAAAACGGACATCTGGGGAATCATTTGCCGGCCTCGAAACCTGGATCCATCCAAAAAGTATCCGGTGATTGAAAACATTTACGCCGGCCCGCAGGATTCCTTCGTGCCCAAAGCATTCAATCCGTACAATGCCATGCAATCGCTCGCCGAGCTGGGTTTCATCGTGGTGCAGATCGACGGCATGGGGACCAGCAACCGGTCCAAGGCATTCCACGACGTCTGCTGGAAGAACCTCGGAGACGCAGGCTTCCCGGACAGGATCCTGTGGCATGAGGCCGTGGCTGCCAAATATCCCTACTACGATATTTCGCGGGTGGGAATCTACGGCACCTCTGCCGGCGGACAGAGCTCCATGGGCGCACTTCTGTTTCACCCGGAGTTTTACAAAGTGGCGGTTTCCAATTCCGGCTGCCACGACAACCGGATGGACAAGATCTGGTGGAACGAACAATGGATGGGATATCCGATCGGCCCGGAGTACTCCGCGGCATCGAACGTGGACAACGCGAACAAGCTGCGAGGGAAACTGATGCTCGTGGTCGGCGAGATGGACACCAACGTCGACCCTGCGTCCACGTTTCAGGTGTGCAATGCCCTGATCAAAGCCAGGAAATACTTTGATCTGCTCTATGTACCGGGCGGCGGGCATGGGGCAGGGGGTGAATACGGGGAACGCAAACGCAACGACTTCTTCGTGAAGCATCTCCTGGGAGTCGAACCGCCGGACTGGAATCAGATAACCGCGGGTGACGGGCGCTGATCGAGTACTGAGTGATGAGGATGGATCGTTAGGGCGCCTCCTGTGCCGGCTTCCTGCGGAAGATGAGGATTGCGCTTTCCAGTTCCGGTGGAAGCACATAGCCGGCCAGCGTCGGGTCGTGATTCCACTCGAACCTGGATTGGTTTGAGTAGGCCTCCCAATTTCCGCTGGCGAACCGGTAGCGGCTGCCGATGACCACGTACAGCTCGACGCTCTTCGTTGCGAACACATGGCGCTCGAAACTGTTAGCCGGCGGCGGCCACGAGCAAATCACCGTCTGCGGCTCGTATTTGTCAAGTGCCTGCCTGGCATCCAGCCGCTCGACCGCCTCGGAGTATTCGACGGCATGTTTCCAGCTGTGATCGTCGGTTGCAGCAATGCGCACTCCTTTGGCGGCGAGGAAGCGCGAGAGCGTTCCGTCGCCGGCTCCGATCTCGAGGCACATCCGGGTGCCGAGCAACCGCGCCAGCTCCTCGATCAGTTTCCGCGAATAGAAACAATAGATCCCTTTGGGCTGTACCAGGGGCATCAACAGTCGCTTCTGGCCCACAATGCGCCACCAGAATCTGAACCAGCCCAGCGAAGCAGGCTTGCGCGTGAGGTGATCGCTGAATAGCAGTTTCTGGATTATGTAGCCATTGATCAGGTTGAAGCGGACCTTGCCGGAAGCTTTCCCCGTAGCGGCGGCGAGGAAGCACTTATCCAGAGCGAGGAGTGTCATCCTGCTTCTGACCAGGTACGGCAACGCGGATTCGATCACCCTTAGATTATTGCGGCTTCTGCGGATCCTGCCCTTCCAGAATTCCGCGGTCGACCTGGCCGCCGAGGCCAGGTCGCTCAGTGTCTGCGCGCAGCCATCTTCGAGGGCGGCAACAAGCTCACGGCCGGCATCCTCCCACAGGATGGGATAACGCTCCATCAACTCGTGCAGACGGGGATCGCCGCTCAGCCAATTCAACTCGTCCTTAGGAGCCGGTCTGACCATCAGAAGATCAGCTTGCCTTGATAGACCATCTTCTTCAAATCCCATTTCCCGGTGATCAGAAGGGTCTTCGGGAGTTCGATGCCCTTATTCTGCGGCAAGGAGAGGGTGGTTTCGAACCGGATTTCCTTGTTGTTTGGGGCGACCAGCGGGCTGCCGTCCGGGAGGTTGCGCGGGAAAATGAATCTGAACCCGTAACCACTCTCACCGAGCGGATCGTATTGCGCCAATCCGACTTTCTTGCCGCCGTCGGTGCCCAGATATGTTTTGCTCGCAAGATCCGCGGTTTTGAGGCTGCCGAGGAGATCCGATATGATCAGATCCGTGTTGGAACCTGCAGGACTGGCGCTGAAAGTCATTATCAGAATGATGTTCTTGTCGTCTTCTTGATCGATATATTTTCCCCAGTCGGTCTTACCCGCATTGGCCGGGTCGGCGAGAATCGCTCGGCGAGCCAAAGCCATGCGGACCGGCTTGGCAGTGACTAGACTGAAACGGAAGCTGAGCTTGTCGTAAGCCATTTCCGTGCCTGAAATCGTCTCGCCGGTGGAGCGCAGGTGCCCGATTTTCTCGAGGGATTTGTTGAACGCACATGCCCAAGGTGATTTTTCCAGGACGGTGGTTACTTCATCCTTCGACCAGTCGGGATAGGGTTTTTTCTCCCAAATCCCCTGGGCCATGATGATAGCTGCCATTACGAGGATCACTGCAAATACTGCCGCGCTTCTGCGAAGCATGATGACCTCCCTTGCCTCGGACTAGAATTCAAATCTCTGGCCGACCTCTCTTGAGGAGTTTTTTCGGACCACACCAACGGCGAATCACTCAAGACTCCGTCTGTGGTCTCTTTCCCACCCGTGCAGGGTTTGCCCGCCCCTCGTTGTCGGATGCGAGCGTAACAGAATCTGAGAGGCATTGGTACTCCCAGCTTCTCTTTTGGCGGAGCAAACAAATATACTCGGTTAGATACCTGACCAGTCTGATAGGTTCAGTATTTTTTTCGGAATCCGCAGAATGGACTCCCCCCAAGGCGGCTCGGAGTGGGGTTATCGCGCCCCTCACCGGGCTCAGGCAGGAATGCTGCCGGGTTCAGGGATGCCGTTTTGAGGCGAAGTCCTGCTCTCTCCGAGATTGGCAACAACGATCCAGGTCACAATAGTCATGCACACGAGGTGGCAGAGAAGCAGTGCAAGGATTGTTTTGGATCCGATCCACGATGCCTGCTGCCGCGCGAGCCGGCTCAAAATGAGCGTGAAGGTTGCGGGGGAGTAAAGCTCGAAGAGATTGCCCAGATGAAAGCGGGCGATGGAAAAACCGCCATAATACGGGATTGTTTTGCAGAAATAGGCGACAAAATTGATCACCACGACGTAACCGATCGTGGCTGCCTGTGCAATCTTTCCGGTCTTCCAGGGGAGCGCTTTAAGCCCATACACCAACAAAAGCAGTTCGGGGACGATGGCCGCATATAGGTAGTACCCGCCGGTTCCACCCGGCACCCTGACGAGGATGAAGTTTTGCCACATGTGATAGGCTGCGGCCATGAGGAAGAACGAATAAAACAAGAAGGCGATCGCGAGGCTCCTGTCCTGCCTGCGCAATTCTTCTCCATTGATCAGGGCGATGGAAGAGGCGCGCGCGTGTCTTCTGCAAAAGCGCCTTATGGCCGAAACGCCACGACCTAATAATCCAAGAACTGCGAGGAATACGAGGAGATATCCAAAATTATAGATGGCTCGCGAGAATTCCATCAGGCTCATGTTCCCCAGCCAGATGTGCTGCTTGATCATGCCGTGCCAGGCAGCCAGCCAGGGCACTTTGCTTGCCATCGCGAAACGATCTGCGAGCGACAGATTTGCCGTCAGAGTGAGTTCCTGCATGCCCGAGAGATTGCCGTAAAGCAGGTAGTTGCGTACGTACCACCAGGAACTGATCCCGGCAGCCAGAATCAGTATTATCGCGATGTGGCGCAGGAGGCGTTTTCTGTCGGCGGAGGTGCAGACGGCAACTGCAAAAACGGCAACAGCCCCGGCCATGACCGCCAGAAAGTAGGCTTTGGTCAACAAACCAAGACCCAGGGCAATCCCTATCTGCAGTGCTCGTCCGCCGCTCGGGATGTGTGCGAAGTAGTCGATGACCAGAAAAACCACAAGGCTGCCCAACGGCACGGCGAGCGCATCATTGGAGATGCGTGCGATTGTTGCGATGAACATGGGCATGAGCGCGATGACAAATGCGAGCGTGCGGGATTCCACACGCCCCGGGAGCGCGCGGCGCGCCGCCGCGTGGGCTGCCACGAGCGTCAAAGACCCGATCAACAGTGAGAAGAGTCGCAGGCAGAATACCCGCGACGGCAGATCCAGAGAGGAACACATTCTGTAAACCGGAACGGCAATCAGGTAATAGAGGGGAGCGTGGTGCGCTTCGTAGTTGGAGATAGGGTGCTGAGTATCGGGAAGCATGCGCTCCTTTTCCCTGATATCGCGCAGATCCTGGGCTCTCTCACGCCGCTCGACATCAGAAAGTTGCGAGAGGGCCGCGAAGGTCGTATAGTGGCCGCCCAGGATGGAGTTGAGCGCATTGGAAATGGGCCCGATCTCGAACGACCGGGTAACCTCCCTGGAAAGCATCGACTTGCCGTAAACCGGCAATGCACCATTTTCGGCCAGGTGCTGAATGTAGGCGTAGTGAAACGGTTCGTCGAAGCCCTCCCAGACTGGGGTAGTGCTGATAAACACCAATCCCTGCAGGATCAGCGCGATCCAGAGTAGCCAGGAACATGTGTCTCTTGCTGTGCTCATTTGCGTTCATCTGCCGTCGGGGCAGAGGGAGGCCGTGTCTGCTTTTGCTTTGCTACCCGCCACGTGGATCGACGTCCGTTCGAGTGTGCGCGCCGCCCGGGAGTCCCTCCGCGACGTTTTGGCTCCGCAAAAAAGATATGTCCTCCATCAGCTTTTCATCGGTTGGTGCGGATGCTTTTGAGGGGCTCCGATAGCGGAGCGGGTCCGTCTGGAGATGCAAGCTTTCCTTGAGGGCATTCAGGGACATCAGGAACCAATGTGTGAGCCTCGGCTGCAGCTCCTCCAATATCTGCAGCAGGCGAGCTCCGAGCATTTCCTCGAGTTCCCTTCGAAAGTGCCGTGCTTGAGCCGCCTGGCTGGTGCGCGCGCGAGGCTCCGGCGCAGAGACCGTCACGCCGTCCAACATAGAAACCTCCGGCGGGGGAAGAGCCGGAAGCCCGGGGAATTCCTGAGTGATGAGTCCGACGGCATGGTCGCTCTTTTTCAATTCGTCGATCCCGGCGCTGAGCCGGTGCGTGAGCTCCAGGTACTCCTGCAGAAGAGGATGGCAGCGTGAGGCGACAGCCAGGATCACGGTTCCGGCGACGAGATCTGCCGACAGACGGCCCGATGGATCGCCAGCGGCTGATGCATGCGCCAGGATTGAAGCTACCTGCTCCAGGATCTCCTCCGACCAGGCAGAAACCCTGTCGAGCCCATGCTCCCAGTGTTGCTGAAATGTCGCCACGCTTTCATCCATGCGCCGCAGGATGCGTTCAGTTCCGTGAGAGAGGCCCTCTGCCGCGGCAGTGCGGCTCGCCTGCATTTCCAGCGTTGCCAGCAGCGATGCGCGCAGCGATTGTGCTCTTCTTTCGACGGCATCGATCATGGCGGCGCGGGATGCCTGGACCAGCGGAGGGATCGTGCGCTCGAACCAGGTACTCAACGCGGGTGCCCAGGCCACCATCGAGCTGATGGGGATTACTTCCGGTGCGGACCCGAGATGTTCCACGATTGTGGTGCGGGCGCGCGTCAGCACGCGTTCGATGTCCTCCGGAGCCAGGAGATCGCACTTGCTGATCATCACCGCCGACGGAGTGCCTGCAGCCTTCAGGGCCCGAAGCAGGTCCAGATCCTCGCGGCCCGGCAAACCTCGACCATCGATCAGTACCAGCCCGAGGTCCGAATTCGGCAGGGAGGCAGGGGCAAACTCGGTCCCGCTGTTCGGGAAGCAGCCGATGCCCGTCGCGTCGACGAAGGCGACTCCTTCCTGCAACCGCCTGGATGGAACCGACGCTTCAAGAGCGATGACGCGCTTCGAGTTCGCGTGGTTCTTCTCCTCGGTTCCATATTGTGCCAGCTGCCCCACGGGAAGTTCTTCGACCCGGTCCAGAAAGGAGACCCGCAGTTGCGGCTCGGAGCCGGCAATTATGTGGATCGGCGCGGCCGTTATCGGTGTCAGCCCCACGGGCAGCAGCTGAAACTCCAGGAGCCGGTTGATAAGTGAGGATTTGCCTGCGTGGCGTTTGCCGAAAACGGCGATCACGTATCGGTGAGATTGGGCTTTCCGAATGATTGCATTCAGGGCCGGCAGAAACTCAACCAATCCGTGGGTCGCGATGATCTGAGCCATTCCCTCTATCAGGCCCACAAGTGCCGGCCTGATTTCAAGCTGAGGAAGCCCACGCGCCTGTACTCCGCGTGATTCGGACAGGAAAGTGAGGAGCCGGCCCACCAGTTCGTGGATCTCCTGGAGGGTCCAGGACAAGTCGCGCGCGGCAACGGAGTCCATTTTGCCATAGCCACGCATCTTCTCGGGATGGATGTCTTCCAAGGTGAGGTCCAGAGAAGTAAGGCATGTCCGAAGTTTCCCACTGGAAAAGGTCGCCGGGGAAGGGGCCTCAATGGCGCATTTTTCCAGAAGTCTGGACATCTGCTCGCGGATTTTCCCGGCATAACTCTCAACCCAGCGAGACTGTGCCGGCGACAGATCCCGGACATACCCTGAAAACAAGGGATTCGCGCCCGGTGCCAGCGCACGCAGGCTCTCCTCCAGCAGCTTATCCGCATACTGGAGCGAGGTCAGGATTCTGCGCTTGTGATTGTCGTTCAGTCCAGTCATTTACCGCCAAGACCCGAAGACTCTAAAACTCCAGGACGACCATAAGAGATTTCATTTCTTAGAGTCTTTGAGTCTTGGAGTCTTAGAGGTAAAGTTACCCCTCATTTCCCGTAAATCGCTGAATTGAATATGACCCTGAACGTCCCGAACGGCTGATCGCGCCACTCGGGGCGGAAGCCGATGAGCACGACGTGTCCCTGACCGAGCTCGACGTCGAGCGCGGCGGCCTTTCCCTGGAGGTACTTCTCGCCGATCAGATATCCCGACAGCAGCGGCGAGCCGGTCTGCTGATACTTCGCCAGTACCTTGCCTTGGAAGCCTTCGAGTGTTTCGAAGACCGGGCTGTTATCGACGAACACAGCTGCCTGCTCCTGCATCCCGGCCATCACGGGGTGCGTCGGATCGACTGTCACCTGGACGATCGACCCACGCAGGAAAAAGTCCTGGGATCGCAGTCCGTCGGCGGCATTCTTGACCGGCAGCTTGAACTGCTGAATGGCAAATCGGTAGGCGCTATTGAAACAGACGACTGTGCCGCCGCCGCGAACGAACGCCTCGAATGCCGCCAGGTCGTCTTGTGTCAGAACATAAGCGTATTCCGGGCGGGGAGTCCCTCTGCCACCACCGCCACGACCCCCGGCTGCTGCCGGCGCTGCGGCTCCAGCCCGGCCTCCCGCGCCCGCTTGAGCCACACCAGCCCCTCGAGTGCCTTGTCCCGCACCGCCGCCGCGGCCGCCGCCGCCCTCTACCGGTATCCTCGCATCGTCGGCGAGGATGACGACATCGACTTTGTCGCGAAGGGGCAAGTGGAAGTCTTCAGGATGCAGGTTCACGAACTCGAAACCGTACTGCTCGAGCAGCCAGCGCGTCCACCCTGCATCCATACTCGCGGTCCACGGTTGGAACAAGCCGATGCGCGGCTTCTTCAGCGGCGTGCCGCCGGCAGCGGTGCGCTCGGCGACGAGCGCCAGCGAAGCTGCCAACTCAGCCTGTGCGGATTCCGCAAGACCACGGATCACATATCGTGCACCGGCGCCCTGCGTGCCCGCCACGAATTCAACGCTCGCACCCTGCTTCCATGCACGGTTGAGAGCACGGAACGAATTGTTCTGCCCGGGATCGACGGCGAGTGCCGGACCGCTGCCGGTGATTCTTCCCGGCGGCGGGACGATGGCCGCCGCGGACGGATTCGAGTCGAATCCAATTCCGGGTACGCTGTCGAATGGCGCCGCATCGCTGGATTCGTTCATGTTATACGGCGTCGGTTTGACCCCCGGATCGGGCATCGGGCCCAGCAACTTCATCTTGGTGCGCATATCATCGGTGAGCGGCGTTGATATGTACGCGATCCTGACCCCCATCTGCAGCGGCAGCGTCCACCCGGCGGCGTCATAAGGATTCACGGGCGGGCCGCCCGGATACTGGCGCAGATCCGGATATTTCTGGACATCGAGCACTTCACGCGCCATCGCCGCGAATTCCTGGTCGGTGGGAATCACCCATGTTCCGGCCGGATACGTCACGTTGTCCAATGCGATCGGCGCCGTGAGCTGCGACACGCGCACGCCGCTGAAAGCGAGGCGGCGAAGCATCTCAACGGCCGCAACCGGATCGCGCTGGTCCGTCGGAACGACATAGGCATAGGGTGCGCTCTTCTTGCCTTTGGCGATTTGATCGCGGCCGGCCTGATAGCGATTGTAAAGCAGCGAATCCTTGTACTTGGCGGCCCACTCGAGCGTCGACAGCGAGGCGGTTTCGTCGTAAGCGACTGCGTCGGCCAGGCGCCACCACCCCCCCGGCCATGGGCTGGAGTAAAGGCTTTGCGGCCGGAGCTCACCCTCGGTGAGCGGGGATTCGCGAGGCGTCGCCCCGCTTCCCGCCGTTTCTGTCCAGAAGGCGGGGATGTTCTTGAAGATGGGGGCATAGTCGACGTAGCCGGGATACCAGGCATCGAAGGATGTGCCCATGTGCGTTGCCCCGACCTGCCCCCGCTCTTCGAGACCTTTGGCGATCGCCATGCCGATCATGTTCACCTCGCGTGACATGAGGTAGGGCGCACTGATCCCGACGGGCTCGGAGAACGGCGGCAGCCAGATGCGCGTTGGGGGCGGCGACGACTGGTGAAAAACGTAAATGATGTGCGGCTCCCACTGACGCCAGAAATGCTCCATCAGACGCGACTCGATCATATTCATCATGTAGGCGTCACGATTGTTATCGTGGCCGACGTACTCCTGGTAGAGGCGCGGCATGCCCGATCCCTCGTAGGGCGTGCCGAAGTTCTTCGCCTGCCACTCGGCCACCATCTGCTGGCCATCCGGGTTCATGGTGGGCCACAGCATGACGATGTCATTGTCGAGGATCTCCTTCATTTGCGGATCGTCCGCGCGGCTGATCAGGTCGTAAGCAAGCAGCGGCATTTGCTGCGCTCCGGCTACTTCGCTCGCGTGACAGCCGCCGTCGAGATGGACGAAGGCCTTGCCTTCGCGCGCGAGCTTGCGGGCTTCGTCGTCGGTCAGGCCGATGGGGTGCGCCAGGCGCTGCGCAATCTCACGATAGCGATCGATTCTGGCCAGGTTCCTCGGATCCGAGAGCAGCGCGAAATAGACCGTGCGGCCCTGCGTGGTCTTGCCGGCTTCCATGAGCTTGATGTATTTGCTCGCCGCCGCAAGCTTCCTGAAGTAGGCGATCGATTGGTCATAGGTCGCCAGCTTGTTGTCGGCGCCCGGCTTGAATCCGAATACCGATTCAGGCGTCGGCACTGCGTTCGAGCCCAAGAGCACCACGGCCTGGCTTACGAGGAACAAGACGGCAAATGACAGCGCCAATTTTCGCATCACGATCACTCCTAAGGAAACGCGTCACCCGGCCTGAAGCACGGTCACGCGGAATAGTGGTCATCCTACCGCGGAGAATCCTGTGACACAACACTCAAAAGCGCAAGCCACGAGGTTCTCCGAAGCCGGTCAAATTCCCGGTCTTACCTGGCCTGCCCGCGCAGAATTCTTAATCACCTCGGACTTGAATCTCCGCAAAAATCACAGGTCGACACTATCTCAGTCTCTTTGGCGGAATTCTCATTGGCCCGAAAGCATTGCGATTGTCGTTTCGGGCTGATACATTCGGCAGGCACAGATGCCGGGCCCGCGAATGTGTCCTCCCTTGTGAGACCTGTGACTTCCAACGCGGGCATGCTGCTCGATGCCTATCGTAGTCTTATGCCGTGAGAAGGAGAAGCTATGAACGAAATCGACCGGAATCATGCAAATCCGGACCGGCGCGCTTTTCTCAAAGTCGCCGGGAGCAGTTTGACGGCCGCAGGCGCGATTCTGGCTTCCGCGCGCATGGCCGCCACTCTTCCTCTGAGCGAGAAGGAAAAGCTCGCTCGCATCGCCTCCAACACCTATCCGCTGCGCTCCCTGTTCAAGACCCGCAGCACAGGCCGCCCTGCTAATCCCGAAGTCCAGGCCTTCAAGAAGAAATACGGCGAGATCACCATGCTGGACTTCCCACAGTTCACAAAAGACACTTTCCCGGGCGTTCGCTGCATGGATCTCTGGTCCTCGCTGTTTGGCGACGTCGGCGACGACACCATGTACCTCAAGGCGGAATTTGATCCGTCGTCCGCTTCCGGGAAAAAATGGCTGGACCAGCTTGCCGCCAGGATCGCGAGCACGGGCGTCAGGTGCCACCACATCTCCAACAACGCACCTCGCAACATTTGCGATCTGGATGCCGATCTGCGCAAACAGGGTATCGCCGTGGCAAAGGTGTGGCTGGACGGGTGCGCCCGGATCGGAGCCAGGACGATGCGTGTAAACACAGGCGGTCCGAGAATCGTGCCTTCGGCCTCCGCCACCCAAGGCTACCCGAGGAACGACGAGATCGTCAAACTCCTGAAAAACGCCATCGAATCGTACAAGGAAATGGCGGACTACGGCGGCAAGGTCGGCGTCAAAGTCACCATCGAGAACCACTGGGGGCTGAGCGCGGATCCCATGAATGTGCGGATCATTCTAGATGAAGTGAATCATCCTTTCTGCGAAGCCTCCCCTGATTTCTGCAACTGGGAACACGAGTACATGCTGTTCCATGCGCTCGAAGCCCTGGCCCCTTACACGCACACGACCGTTCATGCGAAATACTGGGACCGCTGGAGCACCAACGATGTGCAACGCTGCGTCCGAATCCTGGAGAAGGCCAAATTCAAGGGCATTTATGCCTTGGAGTATGAGGCGGGGCCATGGGACGGAGTGGAGGGCTCCAGATACCTGCTTAAAGAGGTCATGGCCGCTCTCTGACCGTTTTTGGCGGGCAGGACCAGGGGATCGAACCATAACCAAAACATCAGCCAAGAAACACACGGTGCCGAATATCCGCAACCTAAAGCCTCAACGAAGAGGCAGCAGAGGATTATCCCTTCTGCATGACTTTTCTCCACGACCTCTGCGACCTCTGCGTTGGTCTTTTGCTTTTCTCGCCTAAATGGCAAGGATCTGTAGGTAAGTAGTACGAAAGACACGGGATCCTCCTCGTGTGTTTGGTATGTATCGCGGCGAAATCATTGGTTTCTGTCCCACGCCGGTGTCTGCCCGGGCAATCCCTGAAAAAATCGAGTAGGCGATTTCCATTTTGTTGCGTTCTTGTAAGTGAAATTCCTGGTGTAGGGTCGGGGATTTCCCCGCCATGGCATTCTCACCACTCTGCTTTGGGGGAGGCAGTACGGTGGGAAACACGGTAGTGGCTTGGGCAGATCGGGTTTTCCCGGATCAATCTGCCCACCACTGCCGGGACATGGAGCCTGCTGTAAGACCCGTTGCCAGCCGGCCCGATGATTATCGAGTAGTCAGAATCCGGCAGAATGGGGCATATCGGAATCCAGTCGACTCATGGGACGGCCCTGGCTTTCCGCCGGCCGTCCCACTGGCCATTTTCACGACCCGACAATCAGTTGCCGATCCTTTGCGCCGGTATCGCGCTCACCGACAAGCCGTCGATGCTCCCAAATAAAGAGAAGCTGGTGACGGGCGTGCTCGACTGGATGCGAATGTAACCGCCCAACTGGCCTGCCGAGGACGGGACCATCTGGTCCAGAAGTTTGGCGAGCCGCTGGCCGGGCTGCAAGGTTGTCGTAAATGACCCGATCGAGAGGCCGTTTTCGCTGAAAACCTCGAGGTGAACCGAGGCAGCTGCCAGAGGATCGGTATTCAGGATCGCCACGCCGGTATAGAAACCCGCATTTTCTGCCACATGGGAATAGACGAAGTCGGACGCGGGCGGGATCATGAGCGGGAGGGTCGAGGAGCCTGAGCCATCGGCGGCGCTGAATCGCAAGGTTCCGGCAATATATGGAGTTATGACGAACCATCCGAATGTGGAGGGCTTGACGTCCAACCGTATGGAACCGGTGGTCAACCCGCCCCCCAAAGCAGGAAAAAGACTCGCGACCGTCTGAATGAACTGTGTGCCGGGAAGAATGGAGAGGTTCACAGAACTCCCCAATGGCAATCCGTTGTTATCAAGCAGGGTCACTGCAATGTCTGCCTTCATTGAAGGATCCGTGTTCACGAGGTTCAGTTCGGAGGTATAGCCGCCGCCTGATGCAAAATGCGGGAGATAGAAGGCAGTGCGCTGAATCGGGATCTGGCCCGGCACTACATTCGAATCGCGCGAGTTGCCGAAGGTCTCGCGCACGACAACGCCAACATCGGATTGACCCTTGATGTAACCGCCGGAAAACGAATTCAGATCGACACCCGGGAACAGCTCTCCGAATTCCCGATTCACTGTGCCGGACACGGCGATGCTTTGCGAGGCAGTCTTGACAATGCGGCCGCCCGCATCGAACAATGTCAATACCGCGTTGGCCTGAACAGTCCCTGGATTGAATATCTCAAAAGTGGTGAACGGGGCAGGAATCCGGCGAAAGACCACGGGCCACACCCATCCCTGCACGGAGTTCAAATCTCCGATAGCTCCATCGAGCCTCGGCCCCTGCAGGTCACCGAGCAGATAAAAGCCTGCGACTTGAGGGCTCTTTCCTTGCACTCGGATGGTGCCCGCAGTCGAAGCGCTGAAGCCCGCTCCGAAGATATCCTTGGTCAGCTTTGCGACCTGCCCGTTTCGAGGAAGTGTCAGTACCACCGGGTTGTTGATCCCCGCTCCCGTGATTACGGAACCATCCGCTCCGTAGGCCGTGAAGGTGGCATTCACACGAAATCCGGTCGGATTCGTGAGCGCGATGCCGGTATAGGTCGCGGCTGCTTGAGCCCTGAATGGGAATGCAAGTTCTATGGTGCCTATGCTCAACTCAGTTTCATCGGGAACCTTGCGCTCCACATAGCGCGGGATATCCGTCGATGGGAAAGCGGTGTTCGGAGTGGCGAGCCCGATGGGAATGAGCGTCGCTTGGAAGTTAATTATGCCCATTGCTGCCGCCGCGTCGATAGTCATCGAAACGGGCACTGTGAAGGACTCCACCTCCAAGGAGCTGGAGGGTGCCTCCGAGAACTCATAAATGACCTCGGTCGATCCATCGGCGCGTGGAACAGTTTCGCTTTGGCCGGAAGTCGTGGCTAAAATCGCGCCCGTCTGTGTCGAAGATACGCTGGCGGGGAAAGTCACCTGGATGCCGGCTGGAATGGATGGGAAAGGCGTAATCCGGATGCGGGTCGGCACAGTCTGGCCGAACTGCCCTATCGAACTCGAAAAAGCACTGGAAAAACCCTCCTTGATGATAAACGAAGACACGTCAACCGTGGCGCCGAAGGTAAAGGAAAGGGGAGGCGCTTGGCTGAGATCCATTAGGAGGGGTTTGAGGACCTGTCCTGCTACTACTACAGTATTTTGTCCTACCACGATTCCATTGCCTGAACTTGAGAGGGCTTGAACGGTAGCGGTTACCCCGGTAAAATTCTGGCCCGCCACCGAGACTCTCACGCCCTGAATCCTTATATAATCCCCGGCCATGCCGCCGGTGGGAACGTTGATGATGATGGCATTGCTTGCCGCGAGCAGAATCGGAGCGCCTGCGACACCGCCAAGACCACCCGTGCCCGTGATCGTGATCTCGCTGGCGGCGTTGTTGGTGATTTGCGCGGAATAGGTAATGGTGAGTGGCGCCGGAACGGTGGTCCCCGAGCTCACCGTCAGAACGATTTGCCCCGTCAATTCGGTAACGCCGATGTCTGCAACCGCCGCTGCCGTAGATCCAACCGAGAACACTGCCTGCCCGAACAGCGGGGCGGCACCAAGGCAGAGAAAAGCTGCGCTGATTACGATGCTGTGTAGCTTATTGGAAATCATTGGTTTGTACTCCTGCCGACCGGATTCGTGATGCTCTTAATCCGAAATGGTCGCGTTTAATTCAATCCATAAAATCGGGATGACGGTTATTCCTCACGGGGTAGAGAGAGTCCGTCACTGGCCGACGACATTCATGACTTCAGTCGATCTGGTCTCGGCATGGGATGAATTGATTCCCGAAACATGACGAGAGCGCCTTGGCATATACTTCTGGCGTCTGGGGGATTGGGAAGAGCTTGCGGTAGCCCTTCTACAGCTCGAAATTCTGCCTTCCACTCAGGCACCTCGCTGATCGAACGAAGAGCAACAGTATCTTATCAGCGATCAGGACAGAAGTCACGCGTTCTGAAATAACGGCCTTCGATTCAAACAATAGAGAAAATTCCCCCCGGGAAGGCAGACGCATGAATGGTGGAAATCTTAGCAAAGAGATCTTCCATGCTTGCCATAAAATTTCTGGTAGAAGATTGTCGTTTTTTAACGTTCTTGTATGTAGCAATCCACTACATCAGCTCAAATTGACGTGATCCACGCGCTGCGTCTACGAGCAGGGTGTGATCGATGAAAAACTGGATAACGGGAAGATGGATGAGGAGCAGAATTGTTATGAAGAATGCCGGGTTTTCCACTGAAGCAAGATACCGCTGGCGGGCAGCAACCGTTCTGGCCGCCTCGATCGTTGTGATTCTTGTCTGGGCGTGGGGCATGCGTGATCTCCCGCGCCGCGACATCGGGCGTGTTTTTTCTTCAGTTGCAGATCCCGGGCAAGAAGATACGCTCTGGAGTGTAACCAACCTCGGTTTATTCCAATCTCGAAATGCAGGTGTAACTTGGCAGCCACGCCATTTGCCCGACGGCAATGCCACTCTGGAGAGAGTCTGGGCCCTCGGCCCGCACACGCCCCTTTTCGTGGGGACTCTCGAGCGCGGCCTGTTCCGGAGCATGGACCATGGGTCCTCCTGGCAACCTGCGAGCCGAGGACTGCCTCGTTCGATTGGCGCGGCACCGATTGCGCGGATCGCAGCCGTGGCAGCGAGCCCGTCGGAGCCGCGTAAAATCTACTGCGCCACAGAAGTTGGAAGCGTTTTCCGTTCCGAGGACTCTGGGGAGACCTGGATTTCCGCCTCGTGCGGATTGCCGGTGCCTCTATTTCATCGCACGGAGCTGCCGCTCCTGGCGGTGGATCCCGGCGATGCCCGACATGTCTACACGCTGCTCACGATTCCTGTACATTCGGATCTACAGAAAACGACTCTTTTCCGCTCTTCGGACAACGGGCTGAACTGGGTTCGGTTGAAGCAGCCGGGCGCAGGCCCGCACTATGATGAAATGGTGGTGGACTCGGGCGGACGGGTTCTGCTCAGAGCAAAGTTGAAGACGGTAACGGTTGTTGACTCTCTCGAGGATCGGGCGACAGTGGTAGCGGAGAAGCCGGCGGTTCTGCTGCCGCCGCAACTGTCGGTGCCGCCCGATTTCGATCAAGAAGGCATCGCAGTTCTGCATGACGACGGAACTTTGATCAACAGTTCTTTTGATCTGGGCAACAGATTGCTCGAGTTCCGGCCTTCGGCGGGGGGTGGCTACGACGTGTATCCTGGCGCCGCGAACCTGCGCACGGAATTAGGCGAGTACCTGGCCCTTTATGATGACGATGCGCGTTATCTATCGCTCCCTTTCTCTTTTCCTTTTTACGGCAAGCAATGGACGAAGTTCTTCGTCAACTCCAACGGCAGCATAAGTTTTGGCGAAGGGGACCGAAGCCCTGATCCTTCGTCGGCCGCATTCATTGCGGCCATGCCCAAGATCGCTCCTCTCTGGGCGGATTTTGATCCTGAGTCGACCGGCGGCGCCGTCTACGTCAATCTCAAGCCGGATATGGCGGTCATTACCTGGCTTGCTGTCCCGATCTACTATCAAGGGGGTAGTTCCACTTTCCAGATCGTCCTAACTCCGAACGGCATCATCCAGTTCGACTACCAAGAGATGTCGGCCACGGAAGGCATCACGGGAATCTCCAACGGGGGGTGTGACCAAGGGTATTTTGTTGCTTTCAGCGGCGCTCCCTGGACCGATCTGTCACCTGCCCCGATCGTCCAGATGTTTTCCTCATCCGGGATGAATCCTGAACTCATCGGGCAACGGTTTTATCGGTCGCATCAGGATGACTAAGATGCCCTTATAGCTGTCGGCGCAGGCGAGTTTGCAGATGATCTTGCTGCCGGGGCCGTGGCATACAACCAGCCGGTCCGCAACGATGCCAAAGGGATAGGATCGACGGTTCTTGACTACTCCGCGGACTTCGGCAGCGCCGGCCGCCTTCAGAGTTTCATCGATCTCAATACGCTGTCACAATATCCTGAGGATCCGACTGCCCATATCGCCACTTACAACCACAACCTCCTTACCCTCATCGGCGAGGAATGGGGGCATCGATTTCTCGCCTTTACCTGGTTTCGCAAGTCCGGCTCGTTGAGCAGCCTTCTCCTTGGCCGCGACAGCGCCCATTGGAACTATTTTTTCAACTCAGAGGCGTCGGTCGAGGCAGGAAATGAGTGGCGGGATGACGGCGGCGGCCACTTTACCGTGACCGACGACACGCGCCGCTACTCACGGCTGGATCAGTACCTCATGGGCTTACGGCCACCCGAGGATGTCGGACCCTTGATGATCGTCACCGATCCCCAACCAATCGCGTCCGGTACCATCGAATCCTTTCTTTCCGCGTATGGGCTGATCAACAACGCGATCCGCGATTCCAGACGGGATTTTGGCGCCATTGACCGGTTATTCGGCTTTAATCTTCATGTCGGGGACTACGACGACCCCTACTCTGGATCATGGAGCTACTACGGGGCATTCATCCGCCACAGCAGCCAAACCGAAACCGGTCCCGCTCCCGGAGTGCTTACTACCGCATATAACCTCCAGTCTACATTTGGTGCAAAGCTATCCTCCACCTATTCGGTCCGGAAGGCGAGGGATTCCATGCCTGCCTCGCGATACTTCGATGAGAGCACCGGGCAGTTCACCGGGGAAAATCTCACTTTCGACGGCACTCGCTTCGATTTGACACTCGATCAGATCATCGAGGCGGAGGGCGAACGCTCCCCGGCGTTCGGCGAAGCTCAGACCAACTTCCGCCACGCATTTGCGCTCATCGTGCCGCGCGGAAAGGAAGCATCCGCGGACGAAATCCGAAGGCTGGCATCCGTTCGCAAAGGATGGGAGGCGTTCTATGGCGAGGCTACCGAGGGCCGCGGTTCTGTGTCCACCGCGGCCACATTCGGCTTTCCCAAGGTGTCCGCGCTCCTGGCGCCGGGTGCCAGCCGGCTTTTTGCGAGCCAGGGCACTGCTTCGAGTCCAACCTCGGGCTATGCCAGGCTCGATCCCGGCCAGGAACCGGTTTCCGGTGTGGCCATACTTTCGTCCCGCTCCGGCAATCAAGTTGTAGGTGAGGCAGCGGTGCCGGGAACAGGCACGGTGAAGCGCGCGCGGTGTTTTGCGGAAAAGAGCGATGTGGTCAACACAGGCCTTGCGATCGCCGCTCCGGCCGGCGCGGCTGTCCTGTCATTGGAACTCCGCGACAGTGCGGGGGCGGTGAAGACTTCGGAACCCTTGTCGATTCCCGCCGGTGGCCAAGTGGCGCGATTCCTGACCGAATTTTTCCCCTCATTTGGCATTCCTGCGAATTTCCAGGGTAGCCTGACGTTGACGTCGTCGGTCCCGGTCTCTGTGGTGACGCTGCGCACGATCCAGAATCAGGCCGGTGAGTTTCTCCTCACTTCCATGCCGCTTGCGGATCTGGATGCGGTTCCGACGCCCGCGCCGCTCTACCTCCCCCAGATAGCGACACGGGGCGGATATGCCACCGAGATCCTGCTGGTAAATCCGGGAGCCTCGGAACTCGGCGGCACTGTTGACTTCCTGCTGCCGGGGGGCACGCCGATGACGGTGAACGTAAATGGAGTGTCGGGCAGCACCTTCCAGTACCGACTGGCACCTCACGGAGCCCAGGTTCTCGCTACCAGGCGCGAATATGGCGATGCCCTGACCGGTTACGCGATCCTGAACGCACAGCTCGGGCAGCCGGCTCCGATCACCGGTGCGGTATTTACCCTGGAGCAGACGAACCTGCTGGTGGCTGCAACCGGTGTCGCACCGGCTGCCGCCTCCACCCATATCCGCCTTGTTGTGGATCGCTCCAGTGGGCATGATGCCGGGGTAGCCATCGTCAATCCGGGAAAGGTGAAGGCGGCGCTGCAGCTCAGGGCCGCCGGCGCGAGCGGCGCGGCATGTGCAACGGCGACACTCTCTCTCGATGCCGGAAATCGCATGTCGCAATTTGTCTCGGAAGTGATACCTGATCTGCCGGCAGGATTCCACGGCACATTGGATGTCACCTCAGATGTGCCCGTAGCGACGCTGGCGATGCGATCCACGAATTCAGGCAGTCGTTTTCTGCTCGCCACGCTTCCGGTGGATGACCTGACGCAGCATCTGGTGGCGCGCGTGCTCTATTTCCCCCATTTTGCAGATAGTGGTGGATTCAGCTCACAATTCGTTGTAGTCAATCTGGGCTCCGGATCCACAGAGGCACTCCTGAGCTTTCTTTCCCAGCAGGGCGCGCCGCAGCCGTTGGTAGCCCGGTAGATCCGGAGAACAGGAACCGGGTCATAATCGATTCGAATATGTCGCTTGCAGGCATGGTTCATTTCAGGATCTCCCGATAAATTCAATCGCAGAGAACTTGTGCGGGCTGGACCTCAAACAGGAGTCCCCCTCACCCATATCTTTCAAACAATGGAAGCCGATGCCAGAATGCTAATCTTTCAACAAGCGGGACGAGCTTCCCCGCCGCAAATGGGTCGAGGAAAAAACCGGCAACAACCAGAGGGAGCCGAGGTTGCGGATACCGGCAATCCCTGCATTCGGGAAACACCGCGGCTTCGCCTCTGGCGTGGGCCCTGCGCATTGCCTGCATAGCCGGTCCGTTCCATATCTGACTGAGGCTGGCCTTCGCTACATTTCCTATCGGCTCGGCCTTGTACATTACACCTGGTGAGGCATACACCTCACCATTCGTTTCAATAAAAATTGGGCCGTACCAGAGGCGGGGGCAGGGGCGTCGCCGACGCGATGTCGGCGCTGCAATGATCCGGGAAGATATATCGCTGCCGACGACATCTTGCTTAACTCGAACCATATCTATTCCGCGAACACCCCGCCATTGTTGATAGAAGGCACTCACCTGCCCCTGAGTTTCCGGCAGGCGAATCATCTGCATAATCACGAGGATTGAAGCTGTTCTTTTGCGCTTGTGCTCCAAAAACTGATGGATGTTGGCAATTGCTTTTGCATAAGCCGGAGTGCCGTGAACTGCCCGATAGACCTCCCCGTTTGCCCCATCGACTGAAAAGATAATCATGTCGACGCCGGCATCGAGGATGGCTGAAGCCATCGCTTTATCCAAGGCAAGGGCGTTGGTGGAAAACATCACCCGGATCCCCTTTGACTTGGCGTAGCCGAACATCGCGAAGGCTTCCGGGTTCAAGATCGTTTCCCCTGGGCCATCGAATGAGAGATAGCGCAAATGCACAGCACCTTCATCAATGATTTTCTTAAAAAGGTCCATTTCCATGTCAGGCCCATCAAAGGCCTTCTGGGCTCGGATGCACATGCGGCAAGACATGTTGCATCGATGCGTGGTGGCAATGATAGCCGTGAGGGGCGGTCCGGGACAGGTGGGAGTTCGTCGCAGGTAACAACTCAATGATTTGATTCTGTACGCGAATGGCGAGTCGGAAGACATGGAATGCATCTCAGCGTCCGATCTGATCTGCTCCCCACAACATTGAGTCCGTATTGTCGCCAAATGGATTGTCGATTGCAACCAGTACGTGCTTACGAGCCCCTGCTTACGGGTGACGATTTCGGGTGAGGCATCGGATGGAGGGCCGCAAACCTCTGTATTGCCGGCGCGTTATATGTGGCGAGTGCTGAAGGCCACCCACCGCTGAATTTTATTGCCAAAGCATATCCACTTCACTATTGGTTTTTTGATTTGCGAACAGCGAAGTACCTGCGATAATTCCTCCACGCTCGAAAGAGTTGAACCAGTGCCGGCCTGGAGCGCGTGCTTCTCAAGTACCGAACGATTCAAGCGACATTGGCTAATAAGGAACAAACTGGCACGTCTGACACCACATGGGCATCTGTAGAGACGGGACGGTTTACATTATCGGATCAGGCTTGAGCTCCATAGCAGCTGCCGCTGCACTGGCCGACCGGGGCGTCCAGCCTACCATCCTCGACGTGGGATTACGACCTGAGGCATGGGCCTCGACTTTGAAGAGATATCTATGCACCGTTGAGCCTGAAGACTGGAAACGAGAACAGATCTCACGATTACAATTTACGGGCCCGACCTCCGCTAACGGAATTCCCAGGAAACTTTACTTCGGCTCCGATTTCTCATTTCACCAAATCCGGAATGCCGTCCCTCTGGATTTGCAGCAGGCCTCCATGTATCGGTCGTTTGCGGCCGGAGGTTTTAGTAACGTCTGGGGCGCGGTCGTGCAACCGCTGCCGGAAAGTGAAATCACCGGCTGGCCCATAACTTGGAGCGAATTCGCTCCGCACTATGCCGCCGTGCGCCGGATCGTATTTGATCTCCCATCTACCGGCTCCTCACAATCTCCTCCTGATGGGGAACCGGACGGCCAGGGAATCAACCCAAGTTCACAGGCACAGTCGCTTTATTCAGATCTTGCCGCGGGCCGCGAAGTGTTGGCGCGTCAGGGAATCCGGTTCCAATATGCTTCACTCGCGATCCGTTCTGCCGATCGGAACGGGGATAAAGGCTGCCGATACTGCGGGCTGTGTCTCTATGGCTGCCCGTATGATTGCAGGTACTCCGCAACCATCACTCTTAATCGCCTCATCGATGAGGAGAAAGTTCGCTATGTACGCGGGATGGTGGCAGAGAAACTATCCCACGAAAATGGGTTGGTTAAGCTGGAAGTCCGTTCGCTGGCAGGCGGCCCACCCGTGGTTTTATCGGCTCGTCGCGTGCTGGTGGGCGCCGGACTGCTCGAAACCACGCGCATCATTCTTGCCTCGCTCGGCCTTTACGACACGCCGTTATATGTAAGTCACAGCGACATCTTTACCTTGCCTGTTGTGCGATACCGATCTGCCAAGTCGGTATTCAGCGAAAGACTACACACCTTATGTCAGCTGGTGGTAGAGGTTGAAGCTGCCGATGTTTCCGAACATCCTGTGCATCTCCAATTCTACGGTTACAATGACCTGTATCTTTCCCTGCTCAGACAAAAATTGGGGCCGCTAGCCACCCTACTGAATCCGGCACTGAAAGGGTTGGCATCCCGCCTTTTTCTAGTCTTCGGATATCTGCATTCCAGCGTGTCGTCAAGTCTCAGGCTGACGCTGCGGGGCAATGGTTATCAAAAGCTCTTTGTAGAAGGCCTCCCTAATCCGAAGGCGGGGAAAACCTGCCAGGCTATAGCCCACAAGATCTTACAATATCGAAAGTATTTTCGAGCCATCCCGATCCCCTTCCAAGTGAATCTGGATTTGCCGGGCGGCGGATACCATAGCGGTGGCAGCTTTCCCATGCAGTCACAGCCTGAAATGCTGCAAACCGACCGACTGGGAAGATTGGCCTCTCTCCCCGGCGTGCATCTGATCGACGCCAGCGTCCTGCCTGCTGTACCGTCCGGCACGACTGCTTTTACGGTTATGGCCAATGCGCACCGCGTTGCTTCGGAGATTGACTTGCTTCATGGGTTATAGCTGGTCTCCCTATCCTCGATATCATCTTTACGCGAGTTCGGCCAGTTATGGCGTGCCGCTACGTCGACTTGGCTTTAAGCCTGGCATGGGCAATTGCATTTCTCAGCTGGAATCTGACATCTGCCGGCGCTTCGATGTGGCCGCGGCCGTATGTGTGCCCATGGCCAGGACGGGGCTATATCTCGCCCTGAAGGAGCTAATCCAGCCGGGACAAAGAGTGGTGATGTCGCCCCTGACCATAATCGACGTGGTTAACATGGTCCTGCTGGCAGGCGGCATCCCGGTGTTTGCCGATGTTCTGAAATCCTCATGCGCAATAGATCCGGATGAAGCCGAATCGCTGATCGATAACCGAACCGGAGCAATCCTTATCACCCATTTGCACGGCGAAACCGCCGGCGCTTACATATTTCGGGAAATAAGCCGTCGCCGTGGCGTACCGCTTATTGAGGATGCTGCACAGGCTTTCGGTGGAGAGGAGAACGAGCGCCGCTTGGGCGCCATCGGAGATGTAGGAATCTATAGCTTCGGCTTCTATAAAAACCTGAGCACCTGGCAGGGCGGCATGCTGGTTTCGCAGAATCCGGCCATTATTGCCAGGATCCGCGAGCGCATCAGCCCCTGGCGGACCCTGTCCAGCCTGCAGTTATTGATGTTGAGCCTGCGTGGCCTGATGACCGACATTGCCACCTCCCCGCCGGTCTTTGCCATGTTCCTGCATCCTGTAGTTCGCTATTGTTGTCTGCATAATATTAAGCAAGTCAACCGACGATTGGATCCGGAAGACCGGGCACGAAGGATTCTTCGAATGCCCGCGCGCTACCTCCATCGCATGTCCGATGCGCAGGCGGAGATCGCGTTACACAACATCGGCAGCCTGGATGATGATATGGCGATGCGGGTCGCGCATGCGGTTCTGTATCATGATGCTCTTGCAGGAATGGAAGGGTTGATCACGCCAAGGAAACACACCGGACGGTCGCATATTTACAGCTACTATCCGATCCAGTGTTCCCATCGGGATGCGCTGCTACGTTACGCACAGCAGCGCCGGCGCGACTTTGCCGCCCAACATTTGCGTAACTGTGCCGACTTGCCGGAATTCAGGGAGTTCCACCGTGATTGTCCGAATGCTCGTGCCGTAGCGCGCGAACTGATTCTTTTGCCCACCTATCCGCGCTATCCGGAAACCGAGATCAGGCGCAACATCGAAGTCATACAAGCGTTTCTCCGGACTTGGAAGAGGTAAAGAATTACTGAAGGTACCATGAAAGGTTTGTCTGGCCAAAGCCATCCGCGGCGCGGGTGGCCTCATACACTGAAATGGACTCCAGCACCGACCCTGGTGGCGCGAATGAAAATGGGAGCAGACCCCAGCCGGAAGACCAAAATCCGGCCGCCGGTCCCGCACCCAACAAGCGGAGGGGAAAATCGGGGCTGTAATTATAGTGGGCCAGCCGCTTCACCGCAGGAACCTGCGCAAGCCGTACCGTCATAGGAAAAACCGGGTTGTTTTGGTCGGTCTGATATTGGAATCCCGGAACACGCTCGATGCGTGCGTCGGCCAAGTGGCCTGCAAAATCATACAAGACGATTTCATTGTTCTCCCCCCGGTTGGAAATGCGCGCTTGCGCAATCGCAAGCCAGTCGGCATCGGCATTTCCGGAGCTGCCTACATCGGCGGAAAAAATGATGCTCCCATTCTCACCTGCCACATCACGCAGGGACAGTCTCTGCATCTTCCATTGCCGCCCCTGCGCAGGCATCAGAACCTCCCGGACGAGAACCCGGTCCAAATGCCGCGAAACGAATCGGACACTATACTCCAGGCCATCACTCGTCTCGTGAAATGGCATGCCCGCGGTAAAGATGAGCTCGCTTTCGGCATGAACCACCGGAATATCAAACGCAACACGTGACGGCGCAATAAGGATGGTGGACTGCAATCTCAGCTTGTCACTGTACAGCGTCTCATATGGGGTGGCCAAAGTAGGGACAACCAGCAGGTCGCCAGGCAGCGGCCTTGCATCGCATCTCCCAAGTTCCTGACCTCCGAGCCGCTCGAGATATGCGCGCAGTCCCCATTCACCGGTAAACCATACTTGGCTTTTTCGACCACCCATCACTTTCTTGAACTCAGCCGTGAAATTGCGGTATATCGCGGCAAATTGAAAATCCGCGACTGCCATTGCGATCGCCAAAGTTGAGGAAAGGATCACACCGCCCCAGCATGACCACAAAACAGCCTTCTTTGTCAGAACACGCTCCATGTGTCGGAGCAGGATCAGGACCACCGCCGGGACCGCCGGAAGCACATAACGGGCCGAGCCGTTCATATATGCAGCGCTGCAGAACACGAAGAACCCAAGAAACCAGGCACCAAGAAAGAAGTCGTCGGCGTGCGATGTGTTTTTCGTGCGCAGAAAACGGAGCGCTTTCCAGAGGTCCTGTATCCCGAGGCACAGGGCTGCGATGCCAGGACAGAAGAGCATTGCGAACAGGACCTTCTGGAAGGGATCATAACCGGGTACCTTGAGGATCAACGCGATAGGAACGGCGAGGAGACAGCAAATCAGGAGGAGTCTTTTCCGATGGATCGCGAGAACCAGGCAAGGAACCGCAGCCACCATGCCTAGAACCAGGATCGTGAAGATGCTCTTCTGAAATACCGACGCAGGAGAAAGTACACGCTCAAAAAGGAAATAGGAGTTCAACAGCATGCCGGGAATGAAACGGCGGTAATGTATATATCCGGCGGCAAGCCGGATCGAGAATGCCAGGATCGGACAGATCAGGATCGTTACGACACCTCCGCGGTCTTTCTTCAGGATGCCATACAAACCCAACAGCGGAATAAGACAGAACCCGGAATAGGATAAAAAGCATGCGATAGTAACGAGGACCGTACCAGCCACGTCCAGGGTCATGCGGTTCCTATCGACGCCGCTGCAGAAGACTGCGGTCGCGGACAGCCAAAGAGCCAGCAAGGGCACATCGGTCATCAAGGTGTGTGACATCACATACAAGACTGGCATGGTGACCACCAGCAGTGTTGCAAAGATCGGATGTCCCGTGAAGCGGCGTCCAAGAAAATACATGGAACATGAGATAGCCAGCGGAAACACGAGGAATGGAAAATGCAGCCTCATTTCCGAAACGTCTCCGCTGATGAATGAGCTCAATGCCAACAGATAGATGGTGAACGGCCACGGGTGTTCGGTAGATGCAAGGTCCTTGGTGCAAAGCCCCTCAAAATAGGCGGGCTCATCTTCCGGAAACCAGGGTGATTGACGGACGTTCTGTGAGAGCAGCAGGTAGATTCCGTCGTCCATGTGGAAGGCTTGATTGAGAAAAGGCACATTTACGGCGAAGGTGAGCGTTAAGATCCCAAGAAGCGGCCATAGGGCCGAAACCTGACGCACGGGAATCCGTTCCATGGATGTCTCTTTTCCAAGGATCAAGACGCTAAGCCTCTCACTTTGTCAGTGAATTTTCTTCCAGGCGACGACAATGAGAGAGTTTCCCCAATGGCCTGCCATGGAATTGATCGTGTGAAAGAGGGTCTTGCATGCATATCGCACGGACTTGACATTCATGATTCGACTGACGGACGGTTGATTCATCAGCGGATAGGCAAATCGATTGAATGCCGGGAAGCATCTTACAATATCGCTGCCAAATGGCAGCCAGGCCGTGTGAATGCGCCACTCGGAGAGGGTTTGCATGCTGGAAAAAACCTTCAGAAGTTCGCGGCGGCTGAAGCGATACACGTATCCGCCTGCGGGATCCCAGTTGTCCGCAATCCCAAATGCGCAAAGCAATCGGACAGGCAGCGAGTCCTGGCCTTCAAGGATCACAAAGCCCTCGCGCGCCACGCGCTCTAACTCGTACAGTCCTTTGATCGGCCGGGCAAGGTGATGTAACCCGTCTCGTACAATGGCCCAATCGAAAGAGCGGTCCGCAAATGTCAACGATTCCGTATCCATGCAGGCACACTGCAGATCGTGGTTGCGTATTCGTGCCGCCGTTAAGGCGACCGTCGACAGATCAACCAAAGTGACTCTCGCCCCATATTGCTGGAAGAAATCGGCCTCCTGCCCGTCTCCGCCGCAAACCGAGAGCACGGTCTTCCCGGACAATGGCACCCGCATCATCTGGATTGCTTTGCGGAGCCGGTAATTGTTCAGCCATTCGATGTATGGGTTTCTGTTGTCGACCAGCCGGGGCTGGCAGGCACAATAGTGTTCTTTTTCGTGATATTCGACTTGACGGCGTTTCTGGTCCTCAATTCTATGACTTCCGATCATCGAACCACGTCCAGGGCCTGCTGGATCTCAAGCCTGCCCGCGCTTGAGGAGATTTGTCTACCTCTACCGTGTGCTCTCGGCCAATCCAATGAATCGCTGAAGCGGAGCAAAGCCCGGCCAGCCGTTGCAGTATTGGTGCGCTCTCATTGCGTCACCCGAATTCGCGAGTCTCAGCCTTCGCGTCAAAAGATTGCAGGGCGCGTTCCTGAAGCATATTATGACGGTTTCGTATGGGGCTCTATGGAAAACCGCAATATGGATGCCCGCCTGGTAGTCCGGGGGTGGAACCAATAACATGGATGGGCCGTTAGCCAGCATCATTGTTGTGAATTGGAACGGTTTGAAGTTTCTCGATGACTGCCTCGCCTCGCTGGAGAAACAGACCTGGGAGAACCGCGAATTTATCCTTGTAGACAACGCCTCCAAGGATGGTTCCACTGAGCGAATTCGCGCCTGGGCAGGACGGCTTCCGAATGCCCAGGCCATGTATCTGCCGGAAAACACGGGGTTCTGCCGGGCCAATAACCTGGCTTTTGCCAAGGCCCGGGGCGAATGGATTGCACCCTTCAACAACGATGCCGTGGCAGTACCCACATGGCTCGAAGAATTGATACGCCACGGCGACGTGTCTCGCCGAATTGGCATGCTGGGCAGCAAGATACTGTTCGCAGAACCTCAAGGGGTGATCGACAAGGTAGGCCACCTGATCTACTGGGATGGACAGAACCGCGGCCGCGGCACCATGGAACCCGATGTCGGCCAATACGACCGCGACGAGGAAATACTCTGGCCTGATGCCTGTGCCGCTCTCTATCACCGACGAGTCTTCGAAGAAACGGGCGGCTTTGATGACACTTTTTTCGCTTTTGGCGACGACGCGGACCTGGGAATGAGAGCACGTCTGTTGGGCTGGAAAGCGTGGTATGTGCCGACAGCGCTGGTCTATCACCGCCATTCGGCAACCGCGGGCGCGTATTCCCGCCTGAAGGTGATGTTGGTCGAGCGCAATCGACTGTTATTGGCGATCAAGAACTTTCCTTTGCGCCTCCTTCTCGTGAATCCTTACTGGACTCTACGTCGTTTTGGCTGGCACGCCTATGCAGCGTTGCACCGACATGGGGCGGCAGCTCGATTCGTGAGCAAGAATGGCTGGAGCAGCCTGCCGCTCAATCTAGGCTGGTCCTATCTCAGCGCCGCGAAACTGCTGCCGGAGGTGCTGCGCCGACGTGCCCATGTTCAACGCACGAGACGGCTTTCCACTAAAGAGGTCATTGATTTGCTCCGCCATTTTCAGATTGATCTCCGCGAGTTGACGTCCCGAGATTAACCCTGCACCCCCCATGCTGACGCTTCGGGCCGCGCTTCGCCCATCGCAGGCGGCGATCTTCAATTCGTGTTTGATCGCCTTGGCCCGCACGCGGCTCGCTCCGTTGGGCGGCGGACGGTTGCAGCCCCAGCAAGATCATCGGGGATCGGCAAGGAGCAGATCGATGACTGGGCTCGAGCGAAGGTCACCTGAAGATGATCGCCAGGCGGTTCCGGTTTGCGATCACAAAGGGCAGACCATCGAAAACGGCACAAATTTGAGCCGCCTTGTCGGTCAGCCCTCGGAGCTTGGGTTCGATCACTATGACAAAGTCGTGGCACGTGGGGGTGTCGCGTTCGATGGCCCGCCTGCTCACCTTTCCCGAGAGCTTTAACGGGGTCATGCCCCCGGTATGGGCGGCTATCGCCAGCAAGTCCTTTTCGGGCTCCGCCAGGAGTCTCAAGCTCTCGTCGCCGGTGGTTTCCATTTCATGAGCGAGCATGATTTCGTCGACGCGCACCAGAATCCGGGCAGTCTCAGCATCCTCGCGCTGAACATGGTTGACGAGGATTGCCTTCTCCACTTCCAGGAAACTTCTCGGAGTGCTGTTCAGGTAAGTCGACAGCCTTTGGCCCCCCGTGTTAAGGTGCCCCTTGATGAGGAAGGTATCGGTCAGCAGCAGATCCTTTATATATTTCATGCAGTCACCGTCGGTACGAACGGCCGAATTAACATCTGTTCTTATCGGCCGCCAAGGCGATTATCGTATAAAGTGGATCAGAGGAGCCGTGATCTCAGCCTGCTCTGCGTCCGGATTTTTTCGATGCGGATATGCCGCACCGTGTCGTTCCGAGTTCCTTTAGCCCGCAGTGTCTGAGGTGCAGTCAGAGGAGAGAGCATGACGTTTTTCAGAGTTGATGGTGAGATTTTCACCAGGCTGCCGGCCGCTTGCTTCGGGGTGGTCGTCGCCAGGGGTGTGAAGCAGCCGGCGCCGGATTCTCCCGAGGCGGAAGCCATTGTCAAACGCCTGGCCGACGCGATTGGACTGGCCCGAGCCAGATTTGGTGCAGCCGGCGTGAAGTCGCACCCTGACCTGCTGCCCTATCGTGAGGCGTTCCAGCGTCTGGGGATCAACCCCAACCGGTTTCCGAGCTCGATCGAGGCGATGGCGGGTCGTATCGCGAAGGGGGGCACGGTGCCTTCGATCAATCCGGTTGTTGATCTTGCCAACGCGGTTGGGCTTCGGCATGCTGTGCCCCTTGGGGTGCATGACCTTGATCGCTGCACTGGCTCCATCGACGTGAGGCTGGCCAGACTGGGAGACATCTTCACTCCGTTTGGCACCACGGTTTCGGAGCCCGTAGACCCCGGTGAGGTGGTCTATGCCGATGGGACTGAAGTGCGGACCAGGAGATGGATCTGGCGCCAGGGTGAATACTCTAAAGCGACCGCCGACAGCACAAACCTCTTCTTCCCGATCGACGGCTTCCGCGGCGCCAACGAGACGCGGATTCTGGAGGCTCGGGCAGAACTGGCGACTGCACTGCGCAACCTGACCGGGGCCGCTGTCTCGGAGGGATGGGTGGACAGCGAAAATCACTCGGTGGCAATCGCTTGAGGAGTGCGATGCGGCACGAAATTCCTGCCGCGCTATTGGCTGCTGCTTTTTCTTTCGCGCAGGAGACTGAAAAGGTTGCTGTAATCGTCGGTCCATAATTGCTGGGGGGGGGCCGGATCTTTCCAGGGCGAGACTTCCTTCTGGAAGTCGGGATTCGCAAGGAATTGCTGGTTGGCGGTCAGCAGGACCCAGTCGGTGGCGTCCGTCCCCCGGCTTGCGTTGCCCAGGCCGTCGATATAGAGGGCCTGCATGTCTTGTTGCGGCCCAGGCCTGATCAGGTTGCGCACCACCGGGCTGAGATCGAAATATCGGTTGCTTATATGTATGGCCAGGATGCCATCCTCTTTCAGATGGTACCGGTAGGTCTGGAAGCATTCGCGCGTTAGCAGGTGCACCGGAATGGCATCGCTGCTGAAGGCATCGACTGCCAGCACGTCGAACCGCTGAGGTTCTCCCCGCTGGCGCTCCCTTTCCATCGTGACGCGCGCGTCCCCGAGCACCACTTCGATGCGGGCCAGGCTGTCTCTGCGGTAGGTGAAGTACTTGTCCGAAAGCTGCAGCACCTCCGGGTTGATCTCATAAAAGCGGATATAGTCCCCCGGCTGACCGTAGGCAGCCAGTGTGCCCGTGCCGAGACCTACTACGCCGATGCGCAGATCTTGCCGCTCAAGCCGGCGCGGATGGAGGCGTAGCGCCAGACCGATGCCGCTGTCGGCGCCGTAATAGGAAGTGGGCCAGTAACGCTTTCCCACCTCTTGATACTGGAAGCCGTGCTCGATCCGGCCATGCATCAAGGTGAGGCGGTGTTCTGCGGGATCGACCTTGTTCAGCTCCAGCACACGCAGAACGCCGAAAAAGTTGCGCCTCGTCTCCACGCTGCTCTCCAGCGACTGCCGGATGTGGATGCGGAGCACAAGCCCAAGGGCGAGCCATGAGACGCACAGCGCGGCCCACACCGCCCACACCCGCGCCGGACGGCCCTGGTAGTGCCGCCCGTTGCGTTCGTGCAGGAGAACGCCCAGGGTCGCCAGCGCAACGGCGAGCAGCCCGAGTTGGAATCTCCACGACCGCCAGATCTGGTGGTCGAGCATGAATCCCAGAACCGCCCATGAGACGCAGATCACGGCCCATATGGCCCATATGATAAGCGGGCGCCCCTGATACAGGGGGCTCTTGCGATCGCGGAAGAGGACGATCAGCGCCAGCAGGACCGTAGCGAGCAGCCCGAAGTGATACTCCCAGAATCCCTTGAACAGGTGGGGCGCTGCCACGGTGACCAGGAGCCCTCCCAGAGTGCCGCCACCCGCGACCATCAGGTAGAACGAGGTGAGATGGCGCGCTCGCGGCCGGAGCCGCACCAGCTCCCCATGACATACCATGCAAGAGGCGAAGAGTGTGAGGGAATAGCTGAGGATCTGCCAGCGCAGGGCCACGAAAACGCCGCCGAACAGGACGAAGCATGTCCAGGCGATGGATGCCGCCAGGCCGCCGATGAACAACGGCCGCCAATAGAGCCGCTCGTGCTGAA
>JAIQGI010000034.1 GCA_020072565.1 Terriglobia bacterium | reverse complement strand
ACCAGGTCAGACTGCGTTTCGAGCTCGAAAGCATCACAGAGAATACGACCTTCGTCCATCGCAAGCCTTACGGGGCACAATAACATTTTCATGCACCTGGGTGCACCCCCGGTGCATGGGAGACTGCGTTGAGGCTTTATGTTGCAGCCATTCCGCACCGTGCATCTTGTGATTGCTGATTTGCGTGCGGCCGGGCCGTGCATCTCTGCCGCGGATTCTCAGGGGCGGTAGCCGAGCAGAAAGCGCCGGTACTGCCCCAATGCCATCAGCGGCCAATAGTGCCGGTAGTAGTGGTACTTGAGATAGAAGACGCGCGGGAAGCCTGTCCCGGTCCACTCATCCTCTTGCCAGGTCCCTTCCGTCGTCTGCCGCTCGAGGAGATACTCGATGCCGCGGCGCACGGCAGGGCCGTTCCCTTCCCCTGCCGCCAGCAGGCCGATCACCGCCCACGCAGTCTGAGAAGCGGTGGAAGGCCCCAGGCCTTTCCTCGACGGGTCATCGTAGGTATCACAGCGTTCGCCCCAGCCGCCGTCGGGCAACTGCACCGACATGAGCCAGTCGACCGCTTTCCTGACATATGGCTGCGACATATCCTCGCCGATGAGACCGAGCCCCCGAAGCACCTGGGGCGTGCCATACAGGTAGTTGACGCCCCAGCGTCCGAACCAGCTGCCGTCCTTGCGCTGATCTTTTTTCAGGAAATTAATGGCGCGCGCGATGATCGGATGCTGCGGATTGTAGGTCGACGGCGCGATGGTGGCGAGCATCTCCAGAGTGCGCGAGGTGATGTCGGCGGTAGTAGGATCGATCATCGCATTGTGATCCGCGAAGGGGACTTTGGTGAGGAAGGCTTTGTCGTTGTCCCGGTCGAAGCTGGCCCAGCCGCCATCCTCGTTCTGCATGCCGCGGCACCAGATGAGCCCGCGCGCGATGGCTTCGTCGACCTCCTGACGCAGGCTCGGAGGGGACGCCCATCGGAGCGCCATCATCACCATGATTGTATCATCGACGTCCGGGTAAAACTCGTTGGCAAACTCGAAATACCAGCCTCCCGGCGGGGCGGGATTTTTAATATGCCAGTCGCCCGGGCGCTTGACCTCCTTCGAAAGCAGCCAGTCCACCGCCTTGCGGATCGCCTCCCCCTCCGGATCCACCCCGGCTTGGAGCAGAGCGTAGGCCGAAATGGAAGTGTCCCAGACGGGAGAATGGCAGGGTTGAATGCGAATGGAATCGTCGCTGGGATCGTGGATTTCGAGCGCATCCAACTCACGCAGACCCTCGGCCATCAACGGATGATCGTCCGGGTAGCCGAGAACCTTGAGCGCCATGACGCTGTTCATCATCGCGGGGAGGATCGAACCCAGGCCGCCCGAGGCCTCGAAACGCTCGACCATCCACCTTTCGGCTTTTTTCAGAGCCGCGCGGCGGGCAGCTTTGATCGGAAACCTTTCGGCGATCTTGAGCGCCTTGTCGGTCAGGAGAAAGAAATTCGTCCAGGAAAGAGCCTCCCTGGTGCGCGGCATGCTCAAGTCCGCATGGGCGCGGCCGCCTACGAAAAGCTCGTCCACATGGCATTCGGGGGGCAGGGGGCAGACGGGCTTCAGCGCATAGATCACCGACAGCGACACGAAAATCGCGCGCGACCAGGAGGACATTTCATAGATATTGATCGGTGCAATGGAGGGAATGAACATCATCTCCGGCGGGATCGCCGGCACATGCTCCCAATCATATTGATCAAACCAGGCCAGATGAAACTTGGTATAGGTGTTGGCCTTGGTAGCTCCCCCGAGCCGGAGGATCGCATCGCGGGACCGCTTCATGTCCGGCTCGTCGGCCGGCACTCCGGCCACCTTGAGAGCGAAATAGCTCAGCACCGAAACTGAAATCTCGATCGGCCCATGAGCATAAATGGACCATCCTCCCTCGGGCAGCATCGCTTCGCGGATCACCTTGGCATATTTCGGCACGCGGCCATCGTCGCGCTTGCCGAAGAAGGATCGGAAAAGTATGAAGTAGCTCTCCAGCGTGGTATCGGCTTCCAGTTCGGCCACCCAGTATCCTTCCGGGTGTTGGCGATCCTTGAGCCATTTGCTGCTTTGGGCGATGGCAGATTCGACCAAGCCCAGAGAAGGAGTCGGCATACCCCGAAAACTCAGCGCAGATTCGCTGCGGCGCGGGTACACCCCCGGCGGCAGGTGAAAGGTCAGGTTCGGAATTCCGTCCCCCGTCATGCTCATCGCAGCTTGCCGGCTGAATCCCGGCACTCCGGCAAGCAATTCGCGCAGGCGCGCGCGCCAGATGCTCCCGTGGCCTGAGGCCGGACTCCCCCGCCTCTTGGCCGATATTGCCGCGTCGTCATGAAGCATGCCGGTTTTCTGCATCAGCCGTCCCCCTCCTGTACGGCAAGTGACCTGACGCCGGTTCGCCGGACAGAAAAGACCCGCCCGGCATCGCACAGGCAGAATTTACTGCGATTTTACCTCAACCGAAACATCAATGCCTTTGCGAACGCTCTGGGTGACGACGCAATAGTCCTCGAAGATGCCCAGGCAGCGCTCGATCTTGGCGGCATCGGCCCCATCGAAATCCGGCTCGATCTCGACTTTGATCTTGCCGATCCGGAGCCTTCCGGTCTCGTTGCGGGCGTACCAGACCTTGACCGAAGCGCGAATGGTCTCGATGTGGGCGTGCACCTTGCGCGCGCTGAACAGCAAGCTCGCGCTCAGGCAGCTGCCGACCGCGGCCGCCAGCAGGCGCGAAGCGTTGGGAGCCGTATCACCGCCGACGGGCGGCGGTTCGTCCATCATCAAATCCGGGTATTGCTCCTTGTCGAATTTGACACGGAACTGATAATCCTGGATCTGGTCTATGACAATCGATATCTGCGCGGGTTCGGATTCCTTGATCCCCGGCGGCACTGGTTTCATCCTCTCTACCCTCCTGCCTCTAGAGTATCATGCCTGAAGCGCAAATAACTGCATACACTGTTCGAAACTGCTCCCGACTATGGTACCTTTTCTCTGATTGGTCGCAAACAGCTACGAACACTGTCCTACGAGGAGAGATATGAAGTACGCCCTGATTTCAGCTCTGGTCCTGATGTTGGTCTCATCCTATGCGCTGGCAAGCCCCCAGGATAGCAATGAGGTGGCCGACCGGGTGGTCCGCGGTGCAGTGGTGCTGAAGGAAATCATGGATACCCCGGACAAGTCCGTTCCGCAGGATCTGCTGGACAGATGCACATGCGTGGCGGTGATCCCCGGAATGAAAAAGGGCGCCTTCTTCTTCGGCGCAAACTACGGCAAGGGTGTCATATCCTGCAGAACGGATAACGGCGACGGTCCCTGGAGCGCTCCTTCGATGCTGCTCATGAGCGGCGGCAGTTTCGGGCTGCAGATCGGCGCCCAGGCCACGGATCTGGTTCTGGTGATCATGAACACCAGCGGCATGGAAAGCCTGCTCGACAGCAAGTTCACGCTCGGAGGCGATGCTTCGGTCGCCGCCGGGCCGGTTGGGAGGAATGCGGCCGCCAAGACGGATGCTTTCATGGGAGCCAAGATCCTGGCCTACTCGCGTTCCAAAGGGGCTTTCGCTGGCCTGAGCCTGAACGGCGAGGTTGTCCGTGCCGACCAGAACGCCAACTTCGTCTTGTACAAGAAGCAGCTCGCCCCCAGGGAAATCCTGTTTCATCGCCTTGCGGAAGTCCCCAGAGACGCCAAGATCTTCATGGACGAGTTAACCAAGATCAGCCCCAAACAGCAGAAGTAGCGCGCCCGAGGGACAGTCGGTCGAAAGGAGCTGGTGAAGGGCACGATCCAGCGATTCTGTGGCAACCACAGGACCGCGGTTCCAGTGGTAAGACGATCCCCTCAACCACATTGACTCCGCCGCAGTTATTTGTTAGGTTTAACCGCCGTCCGTAACCGGGTTCTCGGCAGAGTGTCAGTGCTCTTGCTCCTCAGTAGCTCAATGGTAGAGCATTCGGCTGTTAACCGAAGGGTTGTAGGTTCGAGTCCTACCTGAGGAGCCAAATAAATCAATTACTTGCAGCCGGTAAGAAATCCTCAAAACAGAGGAAAACGCATCTTATGGGGACTTTTGTGGGGAAGCTCTCGCAGAAATCGCCATTTTAGGACGCCGCTTTCTTGGCTGCCGGCATTTCAACCGGCCGCCTGCCGATCGCCTCAACTGCCTTCCGTTTCGCATCGGTCCTGATGTGGGCATAGTGGCTGAGCATCGTCAGGGAAACGTAACCGGCAATCGCCATGATCGTTTCTTCCAATGCCCCGCTTTCGCACAGGCTTGTTATCGTCGTCAAGGCTTCAGTTTGAAAGCCGTTGTGCCTAAAGGAACGAAGGTTGCTACGGGTTCCGATGCCGATATCTGGATTTTGGAGATAGCTGCAATCCCACCCCTTGTCCGGCATCAACGTATACCAGAACAGTTCCGATGCGTCGCAAACCAGTCGAGCACACGCGCTTCAAATTCACGGCCCGCGGCGTTGAACGCACCAATATGACCGGCATTGGGCACCTTCCACAACTTAATGGCGACAGGGTTTTGGGCAGCGATCATCTCGGATTGTTGGAATGGGATACTGGTATCCGTCAATCCATGAATGAGCAGAATGGGCACCCGGCTTCCTGCAACCGACATCTATGGCGAGAACAATGCAAAACGCGACATAATAGCCTACGCATCGCAGAACGACACCTCTGGTTCGCATTGGTTTTACCTCAACATCTTGTACGCAATATATTCCGCTGATGTTCACATGAACAGCGACTATTTGATTCTATTGAGATAAGACACCAGGAAGAGCCCTTCGGCAAATCTGTAGCGGACTTCTCATGATCAACGAGTGAGCTCGTCAAGGGAGACACGAACAGGGGTCTTCACTCTGCAGACGCCGTGATGAGCGCCGTAACCCTATCCCCTCCCCTCAGTACCTGTTCCCCGGCATAGGCGGGATCAGGAAGCACACGCCAGCAGACCCGCCAGAATCAGGTGGAGCTATTCCAGTGAGTGAAATTGCCGCTGGCGTCCGTATTCGCACTCGTCAAAAAAACCAGAGTTGCTCTGGGCTCATGCGTGCGTGAAGTTGTCCGCCTCATCGCGCATGATGCACCCGGTATTTACAGAAAGTTATTAGATAATCATAATGCCCGGCTCCATATTGTTGACCATGAGCTCAGCGGACATGAGCCCTGCCGAAAGAGAACAGGAGGGATTAGCCATGGAAACCGCCCAACTCCCAGACTACAGAGAATCACACTCAGGACCGTTTTGACTTTCCAGATGGCGCACACGTCGATGTGGCTCATCCTTGATACACCGAATCATTTCGTAAGAGTTATCCTCTCGCCCGGCGATAGCCGTACGCGATGGCACCAGTGAGAGAAGCTCTGACATCAGGGTGGCTGTTCACCTTGCTATTGGCTCTGTTGCTGGAGATCGCCCTGTTGCTCTCTCTTTCGAACCCCAAAAGATGGGTCTGGGCCCGGACGTTTATTCTTCTGATTGATGGCAGCCTGTACCTGCTCTGGATTCAGCAGTTCGACCACCCTGACATGCGATGGATAGAGAAATCCCAACTCTTTGCCATGCCCTTAGGGTTTGTGGCCTTATGGACATCCCGTAGGACATTCTCCCCTTGTGCAAGGCGTCTATTGCTGGTGCCACTCCCCTTACTACTTGCGGCATTTGCGGTATTCATCAATGGATATTCTTTCCCTCGTGGCATCGGTTGGGAGAAACTCCCAACACTCGGGTATAGGATTATAATCGACAGCCAATTCAGCTGCCCACAAGAAAGAAGTTTGCTGCTGTGCTGGACTTGCTATTCGGCAGTTGCCGCCGTCGTCCGGGTCTTTTCCAAAACGAAGCGCAGAGCAGGCAGTGGATCCGGTTCCCTGATTCGAGAATCGATTCCATCTTGCAGATTATCCATATTCCTATTATCTTATTGCCGCAGAGCTTGCCGCCGTAACACGCGGCTTCCCCCAGCTCCTGCAGAAAGGGATCATGGACAAGAGGATACTGGAACTTGCAATTGAAACACTGGCAAAGAAGAAAGCAGATATTGACGCTGAGATCGCATCGCTTCAGGCCCAATTCATAGGCGGGATCAAGCTGGAAACCGCTACCACTGCCTCAGTCAAAGGACGTAGACACAGAACCCCTGCGGAACGCAAGAGGCACTCCAAAGTCATGAAAAGAGTTTGGGCCGCACGGAAGGCCAAGGCTGCGAAGCTCACGAGTGCCAGGAAGACGGCTAAAGAAAAGCGGAAGTATGGACCACAGAGCGCGGCAGCAAGAGCCGCCATCAGCAAACGGATGCGAGCTTACTGGAAAAAGAGAAAGGCCGCGGCTGCAAAGGCCGGGAAATAAGTTTGATTCCCCCTGATCCTCCCCCGCAGCTGGCACGCCGCCTGGAACACATCCGCGGCCTTCCCCGCGAGGAGCAGGAATTTGTGATCCGCCTCCTCGATACCGTTCTTGAAAAGACCGGCAGGTCACAAAACCGCGGAGCCAGGATATAGGCCCAGAGGAGATCGTCGATCCTGGGGCTGCCCAGGGGGCGATTTCTTAGATCTCGTCACATTGGCGACCGGAAACGCCAGGAAACGCAGGATTGAGCCCTGTAATTCTCAAAAACGGGTGACGTCCCTTATTTCCAAACGGGTGACGTCCCTTATTTCCGGTTACAATTGGCGCGCACTTGCACCTGCATGATCCTTTTATCTTGGGAAGACACCTATGCGACCGATCGTGACGCAACGCAAAACCGCATTCCTTGTCTTGATGTGCCTGTCGGCCCTGCTTCCGACCTTGGGGCTGCGCAGCCAGCCGGGAAGCGCGGTCATTTTGAGCAACGCCGTATTCAACGGCCTGACGCGGATGGTCGTAACTTCCAGTGTGCCGGTGACCGGGATCGATGCGGCACACCTGGTGATCACGCGGCCGGACGGCACCCCGGTTCCTGCGGAAAAGATAACCGCAATCCATGCTTCGGCAAACACGTTATCCGTCGTGATCAGTACCGATCAATTCGCGCGCATCACTTCCCAGGGCACAACCGTCGCCACCCGGGCTTTCGGGCCCTTCAAAGCGTCCCCGCCCGTGAAAGTCCAGAGACGCGGTGAACCCGCCCTGCACGGCCGTATCATGGGCTCCAGCCAATGGACCGACGAAGGATGGAGCACAAGCAAGACCGATCCCGGTTTCATTGACCCGGTCACAGGCCAAACCGGTTTATATCGTTTCACCGATCTGACGCCCAACAGGGACGATAAAGAGCGGCCAATTATCTGGAACGACGGCAACGTGGTAACGCCTGCCCACCGGACAAAGACCATGCTGGTGCTGTTCGTCGAGTTTCCCGATCGGCTGGCAGCCGATGCCGGCGCTCCCTATGAAACCATTCCGCCCTATCTCGATTTCCTGCAGGGAGCGAGCGACTGGTTCAAGATGTCGTCCTACGGCCAGCTTCGCCTTACCTTTGCATCACCTCAGGCTGCCAATCACCTGGGGTGGATCATGATGAGCAGGAAAGCAGCCGAATACAAATGGGACGCCCAGACGCACAACATGTTCGCTTACGCCAGAGAGGCCTGCCAGCTCGCATACGACAAGTGGGAGATCAAAGCCGATGACTACGACATGCTGTTGATCATGCCGGCCAGGGGCCGGGCAGGCCTTTTCAACGGGCCCGGCAGCATCAACCGCGATCCAACGGACGGCGAACAGCCTAACACCAACCTGATCGCCTACGTCGATCGCGGCGGCAAGCCCCATTACCTCGACACCGCCATTACGGCCGGCAATGACATGTTCCGGTGGGGCTATCGCTGGCTGGTCCACGAATCAGGGCATGCCTTCGGGTTTCCGGATCTCTACATGTATGCGCCCACTGTAGCCGGCACCCGGGTCGGCTCGTTCTTCTATTGCGGCGGATGGGACATGATGGGCAACATCGCGGGGCACTCCACGGATTATCTTGCGTGGCACAAATGGAAACTGCGCTGGCTGCGCGACGACCAGGTGGATGTCATCAGTCAGTCCGCCTCAGATCCCACCATGCACTTCCTCACTCCCGTGGAAACGCCCGGGGGCAGCAAGATGGTGGTGATCCGCACCGGCCTTTCGACCGCCTATGTCGTCGAATTCCGCACCCGATTGGGAATCAATGGCCTGGAGAACAAGGGCAAGTACGCGGGCGTTCTGATCTACCGGATTGACGCCGCCAGATGGGAGTCCAGAGACATCTATCCGACTGCGCAGATTATTTCCAGGCAATACTACAGCAGCCCCGCGGTCGGCGGGCCCAAGAACGCTACCGGCGTCTGGCGGCCGATCGAGAACAATATTGCCGGGTATGATACGCCTGACTGCTGCTGGCAACCGGGGGATATTTTTTCCGATCCGGCCACCGGCGTGACCATCAAAGTGGATGACATCACAAACTGTAATGCGTCGGATCCCGCTGGCAGCGCCTATACCGCCGATGACGTTGCTGCGATCGCCGTCACCAAGACGACGAACGCCGAACTTGCCCAGAACGTCGTGCTGAGCAATGCGCGGCTGAAGGATCTTACGGATTTGTCGTTCGATACCAACGTCGAGTTGCAGCAGCGGATTCCGAATGCCAATGCAACGAACCGCGGAACTTACACCTACATCCGCGAGGATTCGATACTTAGTCCGGCCAACATTGTGATTACCAAAGCCAACGGCGCAGTCATACCGGCAGCCAAAATCGCAAGAGTGATCGTAAATCCTGCCGGCGTTCAGGTCCAACTGGCAAAAGGGGCCCTTGCAAGTGCGGCAGAGGCATCAGGCGCCACCGTCGCCACGAAGGCCTATTACTTCTTCGGCGCCGGCGCACCGGTGCGGATCAGCGTGGCCAAATGATTATGGAATGTTCCTGGTTCTGCCTCCGCCGGCTCATGCACGCGGCTCTTTGGGCATCATTGCCTCAAGGCAAGTACTGATCAGTTCAGTAGTAAGGAAACACTCGACGAAAGACTGGAAGGAAACATGCGACGATACATTTCAATCCTGACGGCATTTTTCATTTCCGGGCTTTGCTTCTTCAGCAATGCTCAAAAGGCGCAGGTGAATGCGGATTATCCGGTCCAAGCCGTTTCGCTTGCCGATGTCGATATCACCGATCAATTCTGGGCGCCGAAGCAGGAAGTGAACCGTACGGTATCCATCCAACATTGCATTCAGGAAGCTGAGAAACGGGGCGGGACGACCATTGGTGGCGGGATTCTCGAGGGCGCCGGATACATGATTGCCAAAAGAAGCGACCCCGCCTTTGAGGAATATATCAAAAAGAGAGTGGATGCCACCGTTGCACGATCGACGACCGCGAGCGGAAACGCCGGCCAGGCGATGCGCGGCGGCGGGCCGTCTCCCGAAGCTGCGGTCGCCTACTACGAGGCAACGAAGGATCGACGCCTGCTGGACCTCGCGCTAAAAGCCGCGGATGCGGCGGATGCGGCCTACGGCCCTGGGAAGAAGGGCTACATCTCCGGACACGAAGGCCAGAAGATCGGTCTCATGCGCCTCTTCAGGTTCACCGGCGATGAAAAGTATTGGCGGCTTGCCAAGTTTTTCCTCGACATCCGGGGACAGGCCGAATACCGGCAGCAGTCGGCGGGTGAATACCCCGGCGAGTTGGAATACAACCAGAACCACAAGCCCGTCCTCGAACAGACCGAAGCGGTCGGCCATTGCGTGCGCGCTATGTATCTCTACATCCCACTGACCGACATCGCGGCACTCACGGGCCTGCCGGAATATGCGAAGGCTGACGACACGCTTTGGCAGGATGTAGTTTCCCACAAGATGTACATAACCGGTGGAGTCGGCTCCATTCGGCAGCAGGAGAAATTCGGCGCGCCCTACGAACTGCCGAACGTGAGTTCCTGGCATGAAACCTGCGCCTCGTACGGGAACGTGGTCTGGAACCACCGCCTGTTCCTTCTGCACAGGGATGCGAAGTACATCGATACCATGGAACGCATCCTGTACAACGGTTTCCTCGCCGGTGTCTCACTGAAGGGAGACCGCTTTTTCTATCAGAACGTGCTGATGTCTTACGGCAATTACGAACGGTTCGACTGGATTAATGTACCGTGTTGTCCGCCAAACGTCGTGCGCCTGATGGCTTCCGTCGGCGGCTACATTTATGCCAGAACGGCAAACGAGATTTACGTCAACCTCTTTGTCGGCTCCACTGCCAAAGTGAATCTCTCAGGCACTAATGTCAGGATTACACAGGAGACGCGCTATCCCTGGGAAGGGAAGGTGCGGTTGACCGTTCATCCGGAACGAGCGGGGAATTTTGCGGTGCTGGTGCGAATCCCGGAATGGGCGCGGAACATAGCGCTGCCGAGCGACCTCTATCGATACATGGATTCGAGCGCAGAGAAACCCGCCTTGAGCGTCAACGGGGCCCCGGTTGCAATCACGTTGGAGCACGGCTACGCCCGGTTCGAGAGAACATGGAAAGCCGGTGACGTCATTGAACTCAATCTGCCGATGCCTGTGCGCCGAGTGCTGGCCCATGACCAGGTGCGGGACGATCGAGGGCGCGTGGCCTTGGAACGCGGCCCCCTCGTCTATTGTGTGGAATGGCCCGACAACGGCGGCAGCGCTTTGAATCTTGTGATTCCCGACCATTCGGTGCTCAAGGGGGAATACCGGCCCGGGTTTTTGAACGGAGTGGAGGCTATCACCGGCCGGGTGCAGGCTGTGGTCCGCGGGAAGGACGGAGTGTCAGCCAGGATCGTGCCGCACAATCTTGTGGCGATCCCATATTATTCCTGGGCCAACCGCGGCATGGGCGAGATGACCGTATGGATCGCCCGCAATGCCGGGACCGCGCGGCTCAAGCCTGTTCTGCCCAATCCCGTCGTGCGCGTAAACTCGTTTGCAGGCATCGAAAAAGCCTGGACGGGCTATGGCGATCAAAACGACGACATCTGCGCTGTTTACGACGGAGTGGAGCCGTTGAATTCCGCCGACGAGTCTCACCTCTATTTCCGCATGCGGCCTCCCGAAGGCAAGCCGGCGTGGATCGAGTATGAATTCAAGGCTCCCACGCGGATATCGTCGTCCAAGGTCTACTTTGCGGATGACAGGCGGTTCTGCCGGATGCCGAGTTCCTGGCGCATAATGTATAAGGATGGTGACGCGTGGAAGCCGGTGGCCAACACTGAGCATTATGCAGTCGAAAAGGATGCGTTCAATCAGGTTACTTACAAGCAGGTGACAACAACTGCCGTGCGCATCGAGGTCGAGCCTCAAAGCGTCCTATACAAGGGCGGCGCCGCCGGCCCGCCGGCTGCCATGAGAATCGACAAAGACAAAATCTGGCGCGAGTTTGGCATCATCGAGTGGCAAGTAAAATAATCCACTCAGATCAATATCGGGTTCAGGCGAGTATTCAAAACAAGGTCCGATTATCGGGAAAGATTTGGTGATCCTTCAGGCAGGCTACAGCAGTGGTGATTTTCCTCGACACGCTGCATCTGTCCATCTCCAGCGTGGCGCTGGTCAAGCAGTCACTCCGGCGTTTTGTGGATAAGCAGTTGACTGACCTGGACATGGTGGCCCTGGTGACGAGCGCCGGAACCCTCGGGGTCGCCGAGCAGTTTACCCGCGACCGGCAACTGCTTCGCTACGCCATCGGGCGGATCAGTTCCGGCTGAAAAGAGAGTCGGTATAGGCGGGGACCTGGGCCTATGGGGTCCGAAGACGGGCTTTTCCGATAGCTACGGCGGGAACCTCTCCTTGAACGGCTACTACAAGTTGGCTCTCGGGCCCGACAAACTCCAATCCAACCTGACTCTTGGTTACACGCGAACATTCGGCCACGATTCCGGTGCCAACTGGATCAATATGGGTGGCCGCATCGACTACTGGTTCAAGGAGAGGATGGGCCTTATGCTCGATTTCCGCGACTACCTCAAAAGGATCGATACAGGGACCGTGACTTTTAAAAGAGGGGTTACAATCAACGTCTGGGAAATCCGCATTGGTCTGATGTTCAAATAATTCGGTTAAGATTCACTGTCGGTTTTCGCGGTGAGATTCGGCGTGGTCCTGGCGTTCCGGCTTTACCGGGATATTCGTATTCTGCGGCATTTCTCCTGCTACGCAGCCCCCGGGCGAGTTTGCAGGCTCGGGGCTTGGGTTTTTCTGCACTCAATCAACCGGGTACCTCATAAGCGCCAGCTGTTTTGCCTGGAAGTATGCAAAAATTCAGTATCCTGCCAGGTGATCTGAACTCGGCAATGCCCTGCGTTTTCAAGGATCAAGCACAAGAAGAGAGAAATAGGGAATATTGGCAGAAGCGAGACGCCAGGCTACAACCCATCGGTTTTCTCCCAAACAACTGAAGGCATGAGCATGGTGGTGTGAAACGGTGTGACAAGTAACAGATACTGATGGATTCTCAGTGACATCAATCGACATTTCCGCAATCTTCGCTGTGGTTCTCACGGGTGCTATGCGGTGTGTTATTATCGGTTTAGTGATCAATGCAGACAACCATCGACATCCACGTAACTTATTGATTCTGATCCTGTTAACCGAAGGCCTGTAGGTTCGAGCCCTACCTGAGGAGCCAATCCCCTCCTTTTTCTCGTCCAGGAGTCTACAATCTGCGTATATTCATAGGGATTCGCATGAAGTCCGTCTGCGCCTGTCGCCAGGTGCCGCCCGCGGCAGGAGATGCGAATCGACTTATGCCAGGAATTGGAGCAACCTGGCTCTGAGCAGACCGTCTGGTCCTGATCGCGTTGACACCTCGCCGTTGGTCGCGGTTGAACCGAAATGACGAAATTCATGCCGGTCTCCAGGTTGACGAGGTATGGGCTGCTTTCTGCCATAGTAATCCTCTGTCTTGCATCGGCGCTGTGGCGATCCAGGGAAAGAGCCGGAGTACCAGGCACGCCGACAGAAAGTGCAAGGCCGCAGCAGCCCCGCACCCGATCCGGTGAGATAGGCCCACCTGCAGATGCCTCAGCGGAGATACAGCCGGCTTCGGCGGCGTTGCCGGGCGCCCTCCGCCCATCCATGGCGCCTGTCCCGGTTCGGACTGCCGGTTCCCAAATGGGACCGCATATTGCCGTCGCTGACCGGGTGAGTGTAGAAATACGCATCCTGGACCGGGACTCCCAACAACCGGTCACCGCCGGCTGGGTCACCCTTGCTGGGCTGCCTCCCAAATCCGCAGCGCTATCAAGAGAGATCGGTGCAGGCGGCTACATACGCCTGCTGGTCGACCCCGGCAACTACATGCTTCGGGCAGAGTGCCCCGGATACTTTAAATGCGAGGATACGATCCAGGCAGAAACCGGTTCGGGCCGCCTGCAGAAAACGATTCAACTGACCAAGGCAGCGGTGCTTCGGGGGATAGTGAGGAATTCAACAGGCGAACCGCAGCCGGGTGTGAACATCATCGTTTTCCAGGAGCCATCCATGTTCCGCACGGACACCGGAGCCGGGGGAAGGTTTGAAAAGGAGGTACGGGTGCAGGAAATCGACAGGATTTCTGCACTAAGGCCTCCACATCCGATGGCTGTATTGGGACCAATCCACGTTAATTGGGGCAGCGATGTATATGTGGAACTCACCCTCCCTGAGTATCTGCAGGTACGAAGACTGACCGGAAGAGTTCTCGACGTCGAGCGCAACCCTGTAAGCGCAGCTTCAGTGTCGATACAGACGCCCTCAAAAATCAACCCGGCCGTTATGGGCAGATTCTGGCTGGGAGGTCCATGGTTGTACCCATCAGCCAAATCTGACGCACAGGGCAATTTTTCATTGGAGGCGCTGCCTCAACGCGAGGCATTGTTGCAGGTTCAGGCCGACGGCTTTGAGCCGTACAGAGAAACACTGGATACGAGAATGGACACTGAGAAATACGTATTTCTCAAGCGACCGCAGATTTTCAGCGTCGTGGTCCTTGATGCACAAGGGCAAGTTCGCAATGGCATGAAAGCCGTCGGCGAGACGGAGGATGACCACATAGTGCTCTATCCGGCGGCCACTGAGGGCGAGTATTATTCCGTCCAGTATCCATTCAGGATCTACGCCGAAGGGCTCCTCACCAACCAGGGTATCACGCAAAGCAAATGGATCGAGAGGTATCAAAGACAGGTCGTGCTCGTGCTCGGGCGCGGGAAAATCATCGGTATCGTGACCGACGAGGATCGAAATCCTGTCAAGGATTTCAATATCTATGTTCGAGAGGCGGGGGATGCCTCTTTTGACGGCCGGTCCGGATACGGGGTTCATTCCGAGGACGGCTCATTCATCCTGAACAACTTGCCTCCAGGTAAAGCCGTAATCCAGATCACGAGACAAACGAGGGCGGGCGCCACTTCAACGGAACTCCAGCTGGGTTCAAAGGGCATCTTCCAGGATGTCGTCGTCGAAGAGGGACGATCCGCCTTCGTGCGCGCGGTGCTTAAGGGGAAGTAAAGGTACCGGCTGAACTCGATCCAGCCAAGCTCTCAGTTGCTACCAGTCCTTTTTGAAAAGCTTGCGCAAGCTTGCTGAACCCAACAATAGCCAGATGCCGACGACAACCCTGATCGCAGATTCGACACCATAGACCGCGACATAGGGCGCAGCCTGCCTGGTCTGGGTTAACAGGTTCACGATCGTCTGCCCCAATGTGGGCATGGCGCTGTTCAGAATCAGTATTCCCGCCACGGAAAAGGCAACGCGTTGGATGACCTGCGTTGTGCTGCCCGAGAGACTCTCCGTCGATTCAGGCTCCGAAAACATGCGGGACGCAATGGCACCAGCGTAGAGCCACAGATACGCACTGAAGGATAACAGTATAAAAGCCGGAAGAAGCCCCAGGATATGGGCAAACGTGCTTCCCTGACGGATCATTGAGAGGCTGAGAAACGTGCCTGAGGTAGCCGATACCCCATGGATAAACGTATATATGCCCAACACCCTGCAACATAACTGGCCAACTTCCTGTCTTGCCATGACGCCTCCCTTTTGACTTCGATCATACATGTTTCGCCGCTCGACAGGTCTGGCCCGGACCTCCGAAATGCGTCCCATCGCCTTAAACTCGGCGATCCGACGCTGGAGAGGGAGGGCCAGCCAAACGCGACTTCAGAATCACGGCCTAACTTGAATGGTTCATGAAGCAGAACCGCACGCGCGCGAAAAACAACAAGATTGGACGTGGCTAAAGGCAGGCAGGAGCTTTTGCCGTCCTGCGGCTCGGCACAAGCTCCTGCACGCCGACCAGGACCGAACGGTCGGCGTCGGTCAGCGCATTTCCGCGTCTAAAAGTGCATTTTGGTCGCACATTGATGATTCATCCGGGCTAAGGAGCCGTCGCACTGGAGCGTTCCCGGAAGATTCCAGCCGGCCTATAAGCGCGATCCGATCCTGTTCCGGGGGACTCATGTGGGCGGATGTTCGAAGGGGCAACCAATCCTACGGGCCTGCGACGAAGCCGCCAAAAACCGCAAGGCGCCTCCTCTCGATCCAGACAGATTCCTCCTCTTCACCTCAACTCAACAGCAGGTCTAACCATGCCACACCAGGCCGGCCCTCATGAAGATGAATCATGCAGCGAACGGAGTTCAAGTGGGAGATCTCCCCGCAATGGCGCGACTCCTTGAGATTGGAGGGGCTATGCGATAGTTCCTAATAGAACGCAAGCCCGCTTAATGCTCTCGAAGGTCCTGTGCCGAACATCGGACATATCCAGTCCGCCGTAATGCCCGGCCAAAAGTTCGGTCACTTCCTGGAGGCTACGGTTGAGATTTTCGATGTACCCGAAGAGCGCTTTGACATCCCTGGGGATCAGAAATTCCTCAACACGGCCCTTGAGGCGCTTCAATTCGGCTTCCGTCATAGCTTCCTCTCACCGCCGGAACAATGTCCGAAGCACAGATGGTTACGCCTGGAATTTCATCGCTCGATCTCTTCCGGCCGGCGGCGCCGGGAGAGCCCATAACAAAACTGTATCATATCCTGGGAGACGATCAATTAAGGGAAAAGGGCCCCGCTTGCGGTAAAAAGAAAGCCACCATTGATCTGCGCGAATGGAGTTGCGCCGTCGGTATTGCCCGGAGTGGCTCTTGCGCCATGCCCCGGCTCACTTGACTGCGATGGCTGTGATTATGTGCCGGGCGAAGCGGTCGGCAAGGTCAAGAGAAGTGGCATCTACGATGATTACCAGGTTATCTTTTCTGAAACGAACGCTCCCGCGGTTGTCGTTGTATTTCCATCGATATGCCTCATCACCCAGGCCCTCCAGCTTGCCACCCCCCGAAGGCTCAATGGTCTCTCTCACCATTTTCAATAGCCTGCCGGCTTCTGGAGAAGAGGACAGGTAATAGATCGTGAGGATTGACTCATCCTTACCCGACCTCCATTTCTGAACAGCCGACCAGGAATCCGGGACCTCTTTTACCAGTTTCCAGCCTGCTTCCCTCTGCAACAACAAACGCTCGACCTTATCGGACAGTTTGCAGACAAGGGCAGTGACATCCTGTGCGGGAATCGCCGCCGGCACAAGGACCAAAAGCACCGAAAGGCAAAGGGTTCTGGTTCCTCGCATTGATTTCCTCAGCATCCGGAAAATCACCCAGCCCTAACTTTGTTTATCGGCATCCATGCCTCCAACTATCAGTAGAAGCTGGCTCCTTTGTCGTCGAACACCCTTTCACCCACCGTGGCCCTCCTTGACCCGCAGAGCAGCCGAGGCGCAGAATTAGGTTGGTTCGGGTGGCGGATCCCTTCTCGAGGGGTTCCTGGATAAATCGCGAATCCGAGACGATTTCCAGGTGAATGGCAAGAAAATGTGGTGGGTGTTCGGAATTACAGTTTACCTTGTTCTATTGACTCTGGGAATTTTGTTTATTCAGGGAGCAAACAAGCTGAAAGATCCGATCCAGGAACCCAGAGAACTCGAAGTCGAACACTCCCGCGCCCGGGCATCCCAGGCTGGAGTTTCTCTGCAGCTTCCTCTCCCCTTTGCGCCGCCGCATCAGCCTGACCTCTTTTACGCCCGCATCAGCCTGGCCGCCGTTGTCATAAACAAGATCTCGGGCATGATCTCTCACGTGCTGGGATCATAGACCTTCTGCTCGTCTTGGGATCAACCGGGGCGATGAACATCATCCCGGAATTCAGGCATTGAATGCTGTCGGAGATCCGTGCACAAAAAAACGGCACTCGCAGCGACTTCCTGAGAGTGCCGTTGTGGGCGAGCGAGGCATACTGTCCTCCGCCCGCCCTCAAATTCTTCGTCAGTTTCACGTGTCCCCCGCCTGCAACAGAAGCAGCTCTCGCTGCCCATCAGGCGGGGAGCACGCGCCTCGTCTCTTGCAAAGCACCATGCCACCGGGTCGAGTACGTAACAGCCAGTACCCGCGAGGAGCGACGCGGGTACAGGAACTGGTCAGGCACAGCCTGCTAATCAAAGAGCAATATTCGAACCAGAAGCATGCGAGGCAGGGTCGAGGCAGGAGCAGCTTCTGTAAGACTAATGCTTGCCGAGGATAGCCGGGCCAACATTCTGGCTGAAAGGGGAGTGTCACGATTGGACACAGGGGCTCACCGGGCCAGAGTGTAAAGAGGGCCGACAGTCGATTCCTCGTGAAAATTGCTGTTCGTGTCGGGGTGTGCTTGATATTTCAGGGGTTATTGTTCCGGATATTCAGGTAGAGTGATCGTAAGGCTTTCCGACACTCTCCCTTCCTAGGAGCGTGGCCCTGCTTTGTGGTATTCTCGGCGCTCGCGCATCAGCGATCGTTGATCCAAACGGGATCCTGCTCCGGAAATTCTATGGAAAAGCAAAAGATCAACGCAGCGGACGCAGAGGGGAGAAGAGAGTACGTAGCTGAGGCTGTAGGTGCTCTACGCTCTCTGCCCGCCCCGGCGGCCTCGGCATCAAGTCTTTTTGGTCAAGGTAACCAAAGCAACAGCCCCATTGGGAGTTTGACATGGTAACGGCTTCTGCCGCGACTGCACGAGAAGTCGGCACGGACAGCCCGCAACGCTTTCCGATCCGCATCTGGCTGATTTCGTTCGCCGGATGGATGTTCGACTTCTATGACCTGGTCCTGTTCTCGTTTCTGCTCATTCCGATCGGGCAAGAGTTGCACCTGGGCGAATCGCAGCAAGCGGTCCTGCTCGGCGTTGCGCTGGGCGGGTCAGGAGTTGGCGGCATCATGTTTGGCTATCTCTCCGACCTGTTCGGCCGGAAGCGGATCATGACCTGGACCATCCTCCTGTATTCCCTGGGGACGGCACTGACTGCATTCGCAACGGGTCCGTTCAGCCTGTTGGCGTTCCGGGTTCTGACCGGGCTCGGCGTAGGCGGAGAATGGGCCGTGGGACATGCGCTTCTGGCGGAATCCTCACCTCAGCGCATGAGAGGCCGGGCATCGGCGCTTCTCCAGGCGGGCGAGCCGGTCGGGGTTGCACTGGCCGCCACGGCAGGACTGCTTGTGGCGCCTCTCATCGGATGGCGCGCCGTGTTTTTGATCTCCTCTGCTTCCGCCGGTATCGCACTCATCGTGCGCCAGCATTTGCCTGAATCGTCTCTGTGGAACAAACAGAAGGAGGAGAGCCTGTCCCCGCTGGCTGCGATGGGACGGATTGCCCGCCTGCACCTGGTGAGCCCGCTCATCAAGGCGTGGATTCTCGGAGTTTTCAAGCTGGGGACCTATTGGACCTGCTACACCTGGCTGCCGAAATTCCTCCAGAACCAGCTGCACCAGACGATCGGCCGGTCGACGTTGTGGATTCTGACCGCTCAACTGGGGCAGCTCCTGGGCATGATGGCATTCGGTCTCGCGTCCGACCGCTACGGCCGGCGCCGGGCCTTCACCGTTTATTCCCTCCTGACAGCAGCGGCACTGTATCCGCTCGCATTTCACTGGGAAGCGGTGCTGCCTTATCCGTTGCTGTTTTGGAGCATGATGTTCGCTCTCGGCCTGGGATCGGGTTGCACCGCGGGATTCGGCGCGCTCCTCGCGGAGCTGTTCCCCACCGAGATCCGGAACTTCGCCATGGGTGCTGCATACAACTGCGCCCGAGGCGTCCAGTTCTTTGCGCCCATCGTTGTCAGCATGTTCGTCGCATCCTATGGTCTCAAGGGTGGACTTGGCGTGCCGATCGTCCTGGCTCTCTCGACGGCAACCTGGGTGTGGACCCTACCCGAGACCCGCGCGCGCGACCTGGCCAGAGTCGCCAAGAATTCCGCGTGATGAAGCCCCGCGTCGCGGAGTAGTCGCCGGCAAAAAATCTCAACCCGGAGGGCGCGGAAACTGCAAAGGTCTTGTTCGTCTTGATTACCGGGTGAGGCAGCATTTCTTGTATTTGCGGCCGCTGCCACAGGGGCAAGGGTCGTTGCGGCCCGCGTCGGGGTAGCGCTGCGCGACCGTTGCCCGTGCCAGTTGCGTCAGCGGTTCGTGTGGCCGCCCGTCGCGCTCAAGAGACGCCAGCCTGATCAGGTAGGGCAGGCTATGCGTGAAAAAGCGTTTCAATCCCGCACATAAATAGTTCAGTCCGGCTTCCCCGTCCGGAGTGACGAGGAACCGGTCTTTCGGGCAGCCGCCGTTGCACATGGGCCGGACCGCGCACACCTGACAATAGCGGGGCAGCGCATCTTTTTTGGCCTGGCCGAAACTCCTCTGCGCCGGGCTCTCGAGCAGTTCGACCAGAGAGGTTTCGCGGATGTTCCCCAGTCGATGCTGCGGGTCGACGAAGTGATCACAGCTAAAGAAATCGCCGTTGTGTTCGAGAACCGGGATTTCACCGCAGGTCTCCCGAAAAATGCACAATGAATGATCCAGGCCCCGGGCCGGCCTGGTCGCTTCTTCGAACAGCTGCACCGTAATGCGTCCAACATCCTGTCGCATCCACTCGTCGAAGATCGTGCAGAGAAACGTGCCATAGGCCTCCGCCGGCACTGTGTGGGGGCTCACTCCACCCTCGGCATCCGGGCGCTGCTCAACCACAGGAAGGAATCCGATGTATTGGCCTCCAATCTCCTTGAAGAACCGGTACACCTGAGTGGGGTAATGGACGTTGCAGTCATTCACCACACAAAGGATGTCGCACGTGATCTGGTGCCGGCGCAAAAGCCTGAACGCGCGCAGCGTCTGCCTGTGCGACGGCTTCCCGCCCCGGGTCACGCGGTATCGGTCGTGCATCTCCCGCGGGCCGTCCAGGCTCAGGCCGATGCCAAAGCCCTCTGTGGCGAGAAACCGGCACCATTCCTCATCGAGGAGGATCCCGTTGGTCTGCATGCCATTGGTGATACGCCGGTCAGGGGGCCTGTGCTTGCGCTGCAGCGCGACGATCCTGCGGAAGTAGTCCAATCCCAGAACGGTCGGCTCGCCGCCGTGCCAGGAAAAGCTGATTACCGGACCGGGAGACGCCTCGATGTGTTGGACGATGTAGTCCTCCAGAAGCCCGTCGGGCATCCGGAAGGACTCACCCGCAGGGTAGAGGTGCTCCTTTTTCAGGTAATAGCAATAACGGCAATCCAGGTTGCAGATCGCGCCCATCGGCTTGGCAAAAACCTGAAATTCGCGCGAAGCCTTGATCACCGGTTCATCCTCCACTATGGGAGATGGTATACATTCCGGTCTTAAATTCAACCATGGAGACCCCCATGGCTGCATAGCCGATAGCAAAAAACCTCAACGCAGAGGGCGTGGAGACCGCAGAGGAATACGACAAAATCGACACCCGCAGGCATCCTCCGCGCTCTGGGTTGAGGTCTACGTCGCACCGTACTCCCAGTACCTGTTTTTGTTCTTGTTTCCGCCTCGCTCTCGCGCTAGAGATAGATGACTACGATTTTGCACCTCACATAAACATAAAAGGCAGGATTACATGGACCAGAAAATTGTTGAGCTCTACGACCGATTCACCAATGGGGACATGAGCCGCCGGAGTTTCCTTGATCGCCTCGCACAGCTCGCGGGCGGAACGGCGGCGGCGCTTGCGCTGATGCCGGTGCTCGAGACCAATTATGCCCAGGCGCAGATGATTTCCGAGAACGACGACCGCCTGGCCATTGCGCGCGTGGAATATGAAGCCGGCGGCACAAAAATCAGCGGCTATCTGGCGCGGCTCAAAGGCGGCCAGAAGCGGCCGGCCGTCATCGTCATTCATGAGAATCGCGGCCTCAACCCGCACATCCAGGACGTTGCACGGCGTCTGGCGGTTGAGGGTTTCCTTGCGTTTGCTCCCGACTTGCTGTCGCCCCTGGGCGGCACGCCTCCGGATGACACCAAGGCGAGCCAGATGATACGCACGCTGAATGCCGACGAGACCGTCGCGCGCCTCGCCGCCGCAGTGCCCTTTCTCGCACGCCATGCGGAGTCTACGGGGAAAGTCGGCGCCGTGGGCTTCTGTTGGGGCGGGGGCATGGCCAACCGGCTCGCGGCTGCCGGAACTTCGCTGAATGCCAGCGTGCCATATTACGGCGCTCAACTTCCCGCTGCGGAGGTCCCGAAAATCACGGCGCCGCTTCTGCTCCAGTATGCCTCGCTCGACCAGCGCATCAACGCGGGCATCGCCGACTACGAAGCCGCGCTCAAGACCAACAAGAAAGTTTACGAACTGAACATGTACGAGGGTGCAAACCACGCCTTCAATAACGACACGAACGCCGGGAGCTACAACAAGGCGGCAGCGACTCTCGCCTGGAGCCGCACGATCGCATTCCTGAAAAAATATCTGACCTGACAAAGGTCCGCCGCGAACTGCACGGATAGCAATCGTTCACGGTCATGAAAATTTCCGGATGGAGGACACATGATTCGCTACCTACGTTTTTCACGCATTCTCCCCGCAATGCTGCTGTTCACTCTCGCATTAGTTTTCGCATCGGCAGCCGGTGCCCAAACCAGGCTGCTCCGTTTCCCGGCGATCCACGGCGACAAAGTCGCATTCACATATGCGGGGGACATCTGGATTGCACCTGTGACCGGCGGCACGGCCACCCGCCTCACGGCGCATCCCGGCATGGAACTCTTCGCCAGGTTTTCTCCCGACGGCAAATGGATCGCCTTCACCGGCCAGTACGACGGAGACGAGCAGGTGTACGTCGTACCCGCCACCGGCGGCGCGCCCAGGCAGCTCACCTACTACCCTGCCCGCGGCCCGCTGGCCCCACGCTGGGGCTGGGACAACCAGATCTATGGCTGGACCAACGACGGCAAGTCGATCCTCTTCCGGTCGCTCCGGGATTCCTGGACACTCGGCTCGCAGCATCTTTACACCGTGCCGATGACAGGCGGACCATCGGAGGTATTGCCGATGCCCGAATCGGGCGCCGGTGATTTCTCACCTGATGGCACCAAAATCGTCTACTCGCCCCGATTCCGCGATTTTCGCCCTGAAAAGCGATACAGCGGCGGCCAAGTCAATGACTTGTGGCTTTTCGATCTGAAAACGAACGACGCCAAGCGGATCATCTCCAGCCCGCGCGCCAATCGTGACCCCATGTGGATCAGCAACACGATCTACTTCACATCCGACCGCGACGGGACCTTCAATATCTATGCCTATGACCTCTCAAGCGGCAGGATCACCCAGGTCACCAGCAGCAAGGTATGGGATGTCCGCTGGCCCAGCTCGGATCATGCCGGCCGCATCGTGTACGAGCTCGACGGCGAGTTGCAGATCCTCGATACCAGGACGGGCAAGAGCGCACCGATTTCGATCACCGTGCCGGACGACGGGCTGTGGAAGCGCCCGTCGCGGGTATCAGCGGCAAATCAGATGGAGGATTTCGAACTGAGCCCGAAAGGCGAGCGGGCGCTTTTCAGCGCGCGCGGCGATGTTTTCACCGCACCCATCGAGAAGGGTCCCACACGCAATCTGACGAATTCCTCCGGCGCGCATGACAAGTGGGCGCGCTGGTCCCCCGACGGCTCAAAAATCGCCTTCATCTCCGACACGACTGGAGAAGAGGAGCTTTACGTCATCGCCCAGGACGGCTCCGGCAAGCCCGAGCAGCTTACCAGCGGCGGCAAGGCCATGCGCTATCAGCCTGAGTGGTCCCCCGACAGCAGGCGCATCGCCTTCAGCGACAAGGACGGCAAGGTGTATGTTTACTCGTTCGATGACAGGAAGCTCAGCCAGATTGTCGATGCGCGGCGCGGCCAGGTACGTGATTACACGTGGTCGCCGCGCAGCCACTATCTCTCGTTCAGCATGGCCGGCACGAACAATTTCAGTTCGATCTACATCTGGAGCGAAAGGGACGGCCAGGTCCGGAAGATCACCGACGAACTCTTCAATGCCGAGAATCCGGCCTGGGATCCGGACGGCAACTACCTCTTTTATCTGAGCGACCGCGAGTTTGCGCCCCAGATCTCGACCGCCGAGTTCAACTACGCAACCAACCGGACGACGGCTATCTTCGCGCTGGCACTGCGCAAGGACGTGAAGCATCCATTCCCGCCGGAAAGTGATGAAGTGAGCGCGGCGAAGGAGGTGGCTTCAAAACCCGAGGAGGGCAAGCCGTCCGATATGACGATTGACTTCGATGGGCTCGCCCTGCGGGTGGCCCGCATGCCGGTAGAGGCCGATAATTACGGCGGCCTCAGCGCGAAGAAAGGCCACCTGCTCTACGTGGCGGGGCCGGCCTTCTACTATGGCCGGCAGCCCGACCGCAGAGCGGCATTGCGGATCTTCTCCATCAGGGACCGCAAGGAAACCACGCTCGTCGACGACGTCGGCGGCTACGCGCTCTCTTCGGACGGATCCAAAGTCATGGCGCGCTCGGGCCCGTCGTTTGTCGTGTTCGACGCCACCCCCACCGGTGCCGGCGCGAAGAAGACCGTGTCCACTGCCGGCCTGATGGTCGATCGCGTGCCGGTCGAGGAGTGGAATCAGATCTTCAACGAGGTCTGGCGCCGTTACCGCGACTGGTTCTATGTCGAGAACATGCACGGCTACGACTGGGAGGCGCTGCGCAAGCAATATGCGCCACTGCTGCAGTATGTGGCGCATCGTTCCGACCTCAACTATGTGATCAGCGAGATGATCTCGGAGCTGACCATTCAGCATACCTATATCGAAGGGGGTGACTTCCTGATTCCCCCGCGGCCGAGAGTCGCTCTCGCCGGCGCCCGTTTCGTGCTGGACAAGCAGACAGGCCGCTACCGCATCAGCAAGATCTTCGCCGGCCAGAACGAGGAGGAAGTCTACCGCGCGCCTCTCACCGAGATCGGCGTCAATGTTTCGCCCGGCGATTACCTGCTCGCCATCGACGGTGTGGAGCTGAGCGCAACCGAGGATCCTTACCGCCAGCTCCGCAACAAGGCCGATCGGCCCGTCCAGTTCACAGTGAACTCCCAGCCGGTCACGGACGGCGCCCGGACGATTACCTTTAATCCGCTCACCAGCGAAGAGAAACTGATCTACCTCGACTGGATCACGGGGAACCGCAAACGGGTGACCGAACTCTCCGGCGGGCGCATCGGCTATCTGCACGTTCCCGACATGGGAGCCCCAGGCATCTATGAGTTCATCAAGTGGTACTACGGCCAACTGGACAAGGAAGCCCTCATCGTCGACGAACGCGCCAACGGCGGGGGAAACGTGTCGCGCATGCTGATCGAGCGCCTGGCCCGGAAATGGCTGGGCCTCAACTACAGCCGGACCAGCGATCAAGCCGCCACCTATCCCGACGGCGTGTTCATCGGGCCCAAAGTCGCCCTCCTCAACGAGTATGCGGGCTCCGACGGCGACATCTTCCCGGCGATGTTCCGCGAGGCGGGCCTCGGGCCGCTCATCGGCCGCCGCTCGTGGGGCGGTGTCGTCGGCATCTCGGGCCGCGGTCCGCTCATCGACGGCGGTTCGATCTCCGTACCCGAATCGGGCTTCGCCAGCACCAAAGGCGAATGGATCATCGAAGGCCACGGCGTTGATCCCGATATCGATGTGGAGAACGATCCCAAATCGGTCATCGAAGGCAAGGACCCTCAACTCGAGCGCGCCGTCGCTGAGTTGATGAAAAAGCTCCAGGCAGCTCCGGTGAAGCTGCCGCCCAAACCGGCGGGACCCATCAAGACCGAAAAGAAGTAGTTTGCCGGGCTGTCGAGACAACGGTGAAGGCCACCGCAGGGCGTGGCCGCATCCCAGGAATCTGAACGCCGTCCCCCATGCGCCATAGCGCACCCTGTGACGCATGAAAAGCTCATGTTATCCGGTTGGTGAACGTCGGTATCGGGATCGGTATCGCAATCACTATCGCGGTCGCTATCGGCTTTTGCAGGCCAAGAGTTCCGATGGCGATGACGACTGCGATCCCGATACCGATTCCGATACGAATGGCGCTTAAATAAGGGTGATTGGAATCGTCTTGAGCGTACCAGGAGCAAGGGCTTAAGCCCCAAAAGGGGCGTCCGCAGTCCGCAGCCCAGGGCGTGAGCCCTGGGAATGGAGGGCTATTAACAAAGAGAGCCCTGCAAGGGCGATGCTAGGTCCCTGTAATCGGGGCATTGCAGGCGTTTCTGCATCGCCCTTACAGGGCTCATCCATCATTTGCGTCTTATCCCAGGGCTTGCGCCCTGGGCTGAAAACTACGGCCGCCCTTTCAGGGCTTGCGGACGCCAACGGCTGCGGACGCCAAGCGCTGCGGACGCCAACGGCTTCGGGGATTGTAGCAACCGATGGCTCGCCGGAATGGCTGAGCCCGCCAGGGTCGCACCCTGTTTCCTTAACTAAGCGCCATTCGATTCCGATCCCGATTTGCCTGTTTTCGAAGCCGGGCGCGCTGAAATCGCAGAGTGTAGATGTGTCTTGAAACCCGGATCTCTCAGTGATCTTTGCGGTCTCATGCTAGGATGGCGTTGCCACGCGGCTCCGGGACTGAAGCCGGGTGAAAGGAAGATTGCCATGCGATCCTTTGATAAAAAGGGCAGTTGGGGCATTGCAAGGCAGTTTGCGTTGGTATTGGCCGTCTTCAGCGCAGGGATCGTGCCTCTGCGCAGCCAGGACGCCGGGCAGCCCATGAAACCGGTGCTATACCTGATCGCAACCGCGCACCTGGACTCGCAGTGGAACTGGACCGTCCAGGACACGATTCGCCAGTTTGTTCCCGACACATTCTTCACCAATTTCAAGTATTTCGAGCAGTACCCTCATTACGCCTTCACATTCGAGGGTCCGATCCACTACATGTGGTTCAAGGAATACTACCCGGAGCAGTGGCCCACGGTGCAGAAGTATGTGGCTGACGGCCGATGGCGTCTCGCCGGATCGTGGCTCAATGCCGCCGACGTGAACGTGCCGTCGCCGGAATCCCTGATGCGGCAGGCGCTCTATGGGCAGCGCTTCTTCCGGCAGGAATTTAACAGGACGAGCCGGGACGTTTTCCTGCCCGACTGCTTTGGCTTCGGCTTTGCTCTTCCGTCGATTGCAGCCCACTCCGGATTGACGGCCTTTTCTACGCAAAAGCTGACGTGGGGATCGGTTCTGCCTGCGATTCCCTTCCCGATCGGCCGCTGGAAAGGTGTCGACGGCAGCACTGTAGTGGCGGCGCTCAAGCCCGGCGACTACGTCACTCGGATTCAGAGCGACATCTCAGTCGATCCCAAATGGTCAAATGATCTCACCACCATCGGCAACGGCCTGCAGGTCGGATTTCGATACTTCGGCACGGGTGATATCGGCGGTGCGCCTTCTGCCTCATCCTTGGAGTTGCTGGAGAAGGCGATCGCCAATCCCGAGGGAAAGGTGGCGATCCGCAACACTGCCCCCGACCAGCTCTCCCGTGATTTGACGGCGACGCAAACGGCCGCGCTTCCCGAATACGAGGGGGAACTGCTGCTCAAGACCCACGGCGTCGGCTGCTATACTTCCCAGGCGGCGATGAAAAGATTCAACCGCATGAACGAACTGCTGGCCGACTCCGCCGAGCGCGCTGCCGTGGCCGCCGAATGGCTCGCCGGTATTCCGTATCCGGGCGAGCGTCTCCGCAGCGCCTGGTACCGCGTGCTCTGGCATCAGTTTCATGACGATCTCACCGGCACGTCCATCCCCCAGGCCTACTTGTTTTCGTGGAACGACGAGCTGAGCGCGGCGAACCAGTTCGCGGGGGTGCTCACCAGTTCTACAAATGCAGTGGCCGGCCTGCTCGATACGCAGGTCATGGGCATACCGCTGGTTGTTTATAATCCGGTGGCCGCGGCGCGGCGTGACCCGGTGGAGGCCACGGTTCAGTTCCGAAGTGCGGCACCCGGAGCAATCCGGCTCATCGATCGCGCCGCCGGCAGAGACGTACCCGTGCAGGTGCTCGACCGCCAGGGCAACCAGGCGCATATCCTGTTTCTCGCGGACATGCCGTCGGTCGGCTACAAGGTGTTTGAGGCCAGAGCGGCCGAGGCGACCCAGGCTGCAGGCCCGCAACTGAGTGTAACGCCGGCGTCGCTCGAAAATGCCCGTTACGCGGTCAAGATTGATGCCAATGGCGATCTGGCTTCCATCTTCGACAAGGATGCGGGAAGAGAGCTGCTGAGCGCTCCGGCGCGTCTGGAAATGCGGGATGATCCATCTCCGGACAAACCGGCTTGGCGCATCCTCTATGAGACCATCGCCACTCCTCCGCGCGAGTATCCTACCGCCCCGGCGGTGCGCGTGGTCGAGCGTGGGCCCGTCCGTGTGTCCCTCGAGATTACCCGCAAGGCGGCCGGGTCGACCTTCGTACAGCGCGTCATGCTGACCGACGGCGGCGATCGTGTCGATATCGAAAACCTGATCGATTGGAAGTCGCCCAACACACTGCTCAAGGCGTCGTTTCCATTCGCGGCGTCGAACCCGAGGGCGACCTATGATCTCGGGCTGGGGACCATCGAACGCGGCAACAACACCGCCGACCGATATGAAGTGCCCGCCCAGAAGTGGGCAGACCTGACCGATGCAGGCGGTGCCTTCGGGGCGGCGGTGTTGAACGACAGTAAGTACGGCTGGGACAAGCCTGCAGATAACGTGCTGCGGCTGACTCTTCTTCACACGCCGCTGCCGAAAGCCTATCCCTATCAGGGCAGCAACGATCTGGGGCGCCACCGGTTCATCTACGCGATTGCCGGCCATCGCGGCGACTGGCGCGCCGGCCGGGTTCCGGCGCGCGCGGCCGCGCTCAACCAGCCGCTGGTCGCATTTCAGACCACGCCGCACACCGGCCTGGCCGGAGCCGGCTTCTCGATGCTGGCATTTGACGATATGAGCGGACAGGTCGCTGTGGCAGCACTCAAGAAGGCGGAGGACGAGGACGAAATTGTGGTGCGCGTGCAGGAGCAGTACGGCCGACCCGCCAGGACCCGCATCAGGCTGCCGGGTCAGATCACGGCAGCGCGTGAAATCAACGCCGCTGAGGAACCTGTGGGAGACTTTCCCGCGTCGGGAAACGCGCTGGAAGTCGAACTCAAGCCCTATCAGCCGCGCACCTTTGCGCTGCTCCTGAAACGGACATTGACCGCATCTCCCGCGCGCGCGACGGCACCGCTCAGCCTTCCCTTCAACCTCGATGGCGTTTCCAGCGACGCAAACCGCGCGGACGGCAACTTCGATGGCAAGAAACACACGCTAGCGGCCGAACTGCTTCCGCAGGAACTGCAGCTTGACGGAATCCCGTTCAGGTTGGGATCGAGCGCGCAGGGCGCACAGAACGTGGTGGTGCCGAAGGGACAGCGGATCACCCTGCCGCCTGCCGTCTACGACCGGCTCTACATTCTGGCAGCCGCCGTCGGCGGCAATGTGGCGGCATCGATCGGCATCGGCCGCCAAGGCGGCGCGATTGGCAAACTTGCGATTAACGTGAGCGATTGGGAAGGGGCAATCGGCCAGTGGGACAGCCGATTGATAGACGAGCGCATGCTGCGGGACGCGTACATCCCGGCACTGGACATCAAACGCCAGACATGGACGCCTGAGGCGATCCGGACCGGCATGCTCGTGCCCTGGGACCCTCAGACTTTTGCCGTCAGCGGCATAGACCAGATCCGGCCTGGATTCGTCAAACGCGATGAGATTGCCTGGCTCAGCACCCACAGGCACGCAGCCGACGGCAATCAGACCTACATCATGAGTTACTTGTTTGCCTATGAAATCGATTTGCCGGCTGGAACGCGCGAGATCCAACTGCCGAGCGACGATCGGCTCAGGATCCTGGCGATGACCGCCGCACGGGAACCGCACCATGTACGGCCGGCCGTGCCGTTGTATGCCCCGGAACTGCCCGAACCGCCGCGCGCACTGCGCTAGAGCAATCACGGAGGCAGACAGATGTGTGCCGATTTTTATCTGCGTTTATCAGCACTTTAACGTAGATATTTCACCTTTTGGGGGAAGAGCATATGAACGAGAATCGCAAAGATGAACGTCTCATCCAGGACCGCCGCGATTTTCTCAAAACCGGAGCCGTCGTCGGCGTAGGCGTCGGTGCCGCGCTGGCCGGACTGGGCTTGGCCGGAGCGGACGAGGCTGCAGTCAGGGGCGAGGCTCGAAGCCAGTTCAAGGTGAAGCCCATCGACCCGGTTCGTGTCGGGTTCGTCGGCGTGGGCGGCATGGGCTCCACCCACGTACAGAACTACCTCAACATCGACGGCGTTCAGATCAAGGCGATCTGCGATATTGTGCCGGCGAAAGTCCAACGGGCGCAGAAATGGGTCACGGATGCCGGGCAGCCCAAGCCGGCGGGATATTCCAATGGCCCCACGGATTTTGTGCGCATGTGCGAGACCGAGGAACTCGATCTGGTCATGACGGCAACCCCTTGGGAATGGCACGTCCCCGTTTGCGTCGCCGCCATGAAGAACGGCAAACACGCCGTGACCGAGGTGCCGGCGGCGATGAGCATCGCAGATTGCTGGCAGCTCGTCGAAACGGCCGAAAGGTACGGCAAGCACTGCCAGATGATGGAGAACTGCTGCTATGACCGGATCGAGCTCATGACGCTGAATCTCGTCCGAAAAGGCGTGATCGGCGAGGTCCTCCACACCGAGGCCGGCTATCTTCACGACCTGCGCGAGGTCAAGTTCTCCAACGACGGCGAGGGGTTGTGGCGGCGCGCCTGGTCGCAGAAGTTCAACGGCAACCTGTACCCGACGCACGGCCTTGGCCCCGTGGCCCAATGCATGAACATCAACCGCGGCGACGCCTTCGATTTTCTGGTCTCCATGAGCGGTCCCACCCGCGGCCTCCACGAATATGCCGTCGAGAAATTCGGCCCCGATTCGGCGCAGGCCAGGGAGCGCTATGTCCTGGGCGATATCAACACCAGCCTCATCCGGACAAAGCTCGGCAAGACAATTATTCTTCTCCACGACACAAACCTGCCACGGCCGTACAACCGGATCAACCTGGTCCAGGGGACAAAAGGGATCGCCCACAAGTGGCCCGACCGGATCTATATCGAGGGGAAAGCGGCGCAGGCGCACCAGTGGGACGACTTTCTCAAGTTCGCCGACCAGTTCGAGCACCCACTGTGGAAGGCGATTGCGGCAAGAGGCGAAGGCCGCGGTCATGGCGGCATGGACTATATCGAGGATTACCGGCTGGTCGGGTCGCTGCGCAGGGGCGAACCGCTCGACCAGGATGTCTATGACGCCGCAGCCTGGAGCGCCATCGTTGGAGCCAGTTGCCAGTCCGTGGCCAATCTCAGCAAGCCGGTCGCGATCCCCGATTTTACGCGCGGCAAATGGAAGACAAATCCGCCCCTGGGCATCGTCACCGCGTAGGATGGCACCACGGAATAGAGGAGGGACACGAAACCGATTTCGTGTTTTTCAGGGGGTCGGATCTAAAGAAGTCAGAATTTGAAGCGAATTTCTGACTTTTGCAGATCCGACCCCCACTACAAACTTATTTCAGCACCGCACCGGTTCCCTTGATGCGATACGGCGAGCTGGAACCCGCCTCTTTTTGCGCCTCGTCGGCCACCTTCTCAAGCTTTCCCTGGGCGGTGACCTTTTTCCCGGCGCCATCCTTGGGAAATACGATCACACCATCGTCGACCTTCACCATGATGGGTTCGCTGGAACTGGCATCTTTGACCATGATCCAGCACCCCTGCATCTGGCAGACCGAGGTGATTTCGCCTTCGATCAAGACATCTTTGCCGACGTATTTTTCCGGTTCGGACAAAAGCGTCTTGATCGGCGTGGCGGTCTTTATAGTGACGCCCTTGCCGAGCTTCTGCTCGGCTGCCAGCAAGGGCAGTGAGGTCAGGAATACGATTACCAGAATTGCATAACAGGCCTTTTTCATATCGGTTTTCCCTCAAAGAGCAAACACTCATCGCAAAATGCAAAATCATTATGGGCTCGTCAGAATTCTACGGTGCCGGACCGAATTGAGCAAGATCGACGAAGGATCTTTTACGGAGCCCCTTCGGCAGGCAGCGGTCCCTGAAAACAGGGGCAGACAGCACACTTTTTGCAGTAAACTCGGATAGCGGCTTCTCCGAGGTGTCTGGCGGACAGAACGGTATCCGGCAGACAATAGATTCCTAAACGCAGTGTCGAAGTGACGAGGAGAATGGAAATGAAAACACGTGCGGTCTTGATTCTGTTGATTGCGTTCGCGGTCGTCGCGCCGGCACAGACGCCCACGCCGCAAGCCGCTCCCCAGATCCAGGCTGCGGCTCCCAATTGTCCGGAACTCGCAAAAGCGCTCACGGCACTCGTGAACAATGACATGCGCCTGCGGGACTGGGCCAACCTGGCGCGCTATCGTGAACTCAATCGCGCGCTGCCGGCGCCTGCGGCTGAGGAGGCGCGGGTTGTGTTCATGGGAGACTCGATCACCGATTTTTGGCAGCGGCCGCAGTTCGGCTTCTTTCCCGGGAAGCCCTATGTCGACCGCGGCATCAGCGGCCAGACCACGCCGCAGATGCTCATCCGCTTCCGACCCGATGTAGTGGAACTCAAGCCAAAGGCAGTTCTGATCCTGGCCGGCACCAACGATATCGCGGGAAATTCCGGCCCCATGACGAACGAGGAGATCGAGGGGAATCTTGCCTCGATGAGCGAGATTGCCCAGGCGAACAACATGCGCGTAATCCTGGCGAGGCTGCTTCCCGTCAGCGCCTATCACAACCTGTCATCACCCCAGACGGTGCTGCGCCCAATGGTGCGCATCCGCGCACTCAACGAGTGGCTAAAAGCGTATGCGGCCGCCCACGGCCATATCTATCTAGACTACTTTTCGGCTATGGTCGACTCCGGCGGCTTGCTCAAGGAAGAACTGAGCGCCGACGATCTCCATCCCAACGAGAAAGGGTATGCGGTCATGGCGCCACTCGCGGAAGCTGCCATCGAGCGCGCGCTCAAATGACGCGCACGCCGCCACGGGCGCATTATTGAGGCTCAGATCTCATAGTGACGCTATTCCAAGGATAGATGTGTCGCCCCTTCAGGGCTCGACCCGTAGCCTGATAAAGGCTGGGCGTGCAAGAGTTTGTCTCCGCTCAAAAGGTCCACGTCTACGTCCAGGTTTAGGTCCAAGTCCACGTTTATTGGCAAAATCATTCCTATCTTAGCGCTTATGGGCTCACGCCCGGGGCTATGCTCTTTCCGCCCCTCGGGGCTGAGAACTTTATTTCTGTCACTATATTTCATGATTCTCGATAAATCACTTCGCGCCTCAACAGCTCAACGCAGCGGAGGCAGCGCATGGTTCGCCTGAATCCCAAACACGCTGCACTCTCCCCTGGGCACCCTCTGCGTTATCTCTTTGGCTTTTCACCAGTATCTTCAAAGCGGTGCCCCGGCTGACCGCACTTTTTGCTTGCTAGACCCTCAATTCCTGAGATAAAAGCTCGCACAGATGCCGATGGGGGTTCAGGCGCATCCTTTTCGTCTCAAATCAGCTTGTTCTTGCTGCCCGGAGAATGATCCTATGAAAATGCACACTTGCCTTGGACTGTTAGCGATCGGTTTGATGGCCGGCGCCGGCGCTTTTGCGCAGGATACCGGTTGGGGGGTGGTCGGCAAAGTCGGCACTGAGGGAATTGGCGCTGATGTCCACCGGGCACTCGTGCCTCGAATCCTCAACCTCCGAGTCGGAGCGAGTTTCTTCCGATATTCGGCCGACATTACGGACAAAGATATAGACTACAGCGGCAAGCTCAAGTTGGGAGCCGTGCCGGTGGTGCTCGATGTGTATCCTTTTAAAAACTGGTTTCGCCTCGGCGGAGGGATCTTTGTCAATTTAAACGAGGTCAACGGGACCGCCAGACCCCGTCAAGGTTTGATCACGATCAACGGCCACTCCTATTCCACCGATCAGATCGGCCAGATGTACGCAACGGTCAAATTCAACCGGGCTGCGCCTTATTTCGGACTAGGCTTCAGTAACCCGATCAGACAGGGGAAACGCTGGGGCTTTTACTTCGACCTGGGCGCGATGTACCACGGTCATCCCACCGCCGCGCTGACCACTACCAGGACGCCGGTCGCCCAGCTACAAATCGACTTGAACCAACAGACACAGCGCTTTAATAGTGACGCCCGACGTTTCTCCGTTTTCCCCATCATTCAGTTTGGAATTAGCTACCACTTCGGGAAGAGAGGACGCTGATGAAAGGAAGAATCAGATTCGTTCCGACCGTTGCAGTCCTGCTGGCGCTGCTCTTTGCCGGTTCGAGGTTGCTGGTCCCAACCGGGAGCGCGCAGAGCCAGCTTACGTCTCCCGAGAAATTCTTCGGATTCCAGCTCGGCAGCGACAAAAAGATGGCCCGCTGGGACAGGATGATCGAGTACTACAAACTCCTGGAGAAAGAGGGCGGCGGCAAGCTCAAGGTGACGGACATGGGACCGACCACTATGGGCAATCCATTTCTTCTGGTGATTATCTCGTCCCCCGCCAACATGGCAAAGCTCGATCGGCTGCGGGAGGTGAACGCGAGAATCAGCGACCCGCGGGGGCTCTCCGAGCAGGAGGTCAAAAACCTGGTCGGCGAGGGCAAGGCGGTGATCTGCCAGTCGATGAGCCTCCACGCCACGGAGATCGGCGGCACCCAGATGGCGCCCGAGCTCGCCTATGATCTCCTGACGCGCAAGGACGAGGAAACGCAGCGCATCCTTGACAATGTCGTCTTCCTCATGGTGCCTTCCTTCAATCCGGACGGCGAAATTATGGTCGCCGACTGGTATCAGAAGACCCTGGGCACCGAGTACGAAGGATCGAACCTGCCGTACCTGTATCACAAGTACGCCGGCCACGATAACAACCGGGACGCGTTCCAGACCAATCTGGTCGAATCGCAGTACATGGCGAAGATCATGTTCCGTGATTGGAGTGTGCCGCAAGCCTACGTCGACCACCACCACATGGGCAGCAACGGCGCCCGCATCTATGTGCCGCCCTACGCCGAGCCCATTCGTCCTTATGCGGATCCGCTTCTCTGGCGCGAGTTGAGTTGGTACGGGGCGCACATCGCCTACAAGGAGGAGGAGGCAGGCTTGTCGGGCGTCCTCAACGAGGCCCAGTACTCCGGCTGGGGTCACTTCGGGTTCCATTGGATGACGCCGTTCCACAACATCGCCGGGATGCTGACCGAGTCGGCCAGCGCAAGACTGGCGAGCCCCATTTACATTCATCCCGACCAACTCCGCGGCGGGGCCCGAAATCTGCCGACCTATGAGGCTGAGACCATCTTCCCCAACCCGTGGCCGGGCGGCTGGTGGCGGCTCCGCGACATCGTCGAGAGGCAGAAGGTCGCAGCCTGGTCCACCCTGGACCTGGCGGCGCGGAACAAAGAGACCGTCCTCTGGAACGCCTATCTGAAGGCCAAGAGGCAAACCGAACGCGGTGCTCAGGGGAAGCCTGCCGCCTACGTGATCCCGGCGACCCAGCATGATCGGCCGACCGCCATAAAGATGATAAACAAGCTGCTGATCCAGGGGGTCGAGATCAAGCAGGCGACCAAGGGTTTCAACACTATAGAGGGGAGTTACTATCCGGAAGGCTGCTACGTCGTTTCCCTGGCGCAGCCCAAGATGGGTCTGATCCGGTATCTGCTCGGCCGCACGTTCTATCCCGACAACGAGTGGACCCGAAACAGAGACGGCTTACCGATGCGGCCTTACGATATGGCGACGGACACGATGTTCGAGTTCATGGGCGTGCGCGTCGATCCCGTTGACGAGATCGTCCCGGCCGATCTCCAAAAGCTCCAGAAGCTCACGGGTCCCGTATCCAATGACGTGAGGATGCTTCCCCGCGTCGGAAACGCGTCGTACATGTTCTTTGGAAGTCAGAACGACAGCTTCAAGGCGCTGAACCTGCTGTTCGAGAAAGGGATTGCCGTGCGCCGCATCGACAAGGCCGACCTGGCTCAAGGATTGAGGCCCGGAGACTTCGTCGTCGCCGGCAGTACGGACACCATGCTCCCCGATATCGCCAGACAGACAGGCGTTAACTTCGTGTCGTTGCAGCGAGAGGTCACCCAGGGGGCGCACGAAGTCAAACGGCTCCGGATCGGCATGTATCAGCGCTATGGCGGCGGCAATATCGACGAGGGCTGGACTCGCCTCGTGCTCGAGCAGTTCTCTTTCCCGTACACGTCATTGATGGATGCCGAGATCAGGAAAGGCAGCCTCAGCGACAAGCACGATGTCATCATCCTCCCCGATGATTCGACGGCTGCGATCACCGGTGAGAGAGGCGCGGCACCGCCGGCAGCGCCCGTGTTGGCCGCGGGCCGGGGCGCAGCTCCCGGAGCGGCGCCCGCCGCGGCAGCAGGCCGTGGCGAGGGCGGCGGCGGGGGAGGTGGATCCGTGCCCCCCGAGTACCGCAGCGGCATTGGCACCGAAGGGGTGAATGCGCTGAGAGCGTTTGTGCAGAGAGGCGGAACCCTGGTTACGCTTGGCAGCGCTAGCAACTTCGCGATCGAGAGACTCGGGCTCCCCATTCGCAATATTCTGGCAAACAAAACCTCCATGGAATTCTGGTGCCCTGGCTCCACGCTCAACGTGACGTTTGACAACACCAATCCCCTGGCCTACGGAATGCCGGCTGAGGGCCTGGCTCTCTACATGAGCGGAAGCCCCGCATTCGAGCTCGGCTCCACCGACCGCGGCGACCAGTACGAGGTCATCGTCCGCTACGCGGAGCATAACCTGCTTCAAAGCGGCTGGCTCATCGGCGAAGAAAATCTCGCCAGGAAGGCGGCGATGGTCGCAACCAGGCTGGGCGACGGCCGCGTCATCCTCATCGGATTTCGGACCCAGCATCGGGCCCAAACGCACGGCACCTTCAAATTGCTCTTTAATGCATTGGTGCGCTGACACTCTTATCAGGGGGCAACTTAGAAACTCATCCGAATTACCGGCAAACAACTCTTCTCGCGCCTGGCAAGAATCCTGTCACACTGCCGGGCGCGCATCTGCGGTGGAAGGTCTCTGCGGTCTCCGCGCGTTCTGCGTAGAGGTTTCTTTCGCGGCCAGTTCGCGCTCTGCAATCCGTGGCCGGTTTTTTCCCAGAGCATGCGATGAATTACGATTTTGACCAAGTTATAGAAAGAAGCGGCACGGACAGCATCAAGTGGGGGGTGTACCCCGATGACGTGATCCCCTTATGGGTTGCGGATATGGATTTCAGGTCGGCGGAGCCTATCATCCGTGCCTTGCACCAGCGGGTTGATCACGGCGTCTTCGGGTATACCAGACCCCCCCAGGCGCTCAGGCTTGCCGTGCAGGACAGAATGAGAAAACTCTATCAATGGGAGGTAAGGGAGGAAGAGATCCTCTTGCTTCCCGGGGTGGTAACGGGCCTAAACCTTGCCATTCAGGCTTACGCCGGAGCCGGAGAGACGATTCTGGCCCAGCCGCCCGTTTATTTTCATTTCCTCAGGGATCCGGTGCATCACGGAAGGACGCTCGCAGACCCGCCCCTGGTAAGGAAAGGCGACTCTTACGAGATTGACTTCGAGCAGTTTGAAAAGTCGATCACCGAACAAACCCGGGTATTTATTCTCTGCAATCCCCATAATCCGGTGGGCCGCGTGTTCACCCAAGCGGAACTGGAGAACATCGCGGAGATTTGTCTTCGTCGTCGGCTGATCATCTGCTCCGACGAGATCCACTGCGACCTGGTTTATTCAGAGTGCCGCCACATCCCGATTGCAGCACTCGGTCCTGAGGTGGCCGACAGAACCGTGACGCTGATGGCGCCGAGCAAGACATTCAATGTCGCCGGCCTGGAGTGCGGATACGCCATCATCAAGAACAGCGAGTTGCGCAAAACCTGGCAAAAAACCTCGTACGGGATCGTCCCCGGAGTCAACATCATGGGGCACGTGGCCGCTCTTGCTGCCCTGAGAGAGGGCCAGGAGTGGCTGGATCAGGTCATGGCTTATCTGCAAGGCAACCGGGATTTCCTCGCTGAGTATATCCGTGCGCGCATGCCCACGATCCGGATGTGCAGGATGGAAGCCACTTACCTGGCCTGGCTCGACTGCAGAGAGGCCGGCATCCCAGGGAACCCGGCCGATTTCTTCTTGAGAGAAGCGCGCGTGGGGCTGAACAACGGGCCCGACTTCGGCAAAGGCGGCGAAGGTTACGTGCGGCTGAATTTTGCCTGCCCGCGAAAAATCCTCGCCGACGCCCTCAACCGCATGGCCGCGGCGATCAGCCGGTTATAGATATTTCCGAAACGAAGGGATAGTTGGATGGCGGGTCGTTGCAGCTTGCTCACCTCAAAGACTCAAAGGACCTTTGCAACTGTGGAAGCTTGTTTGACGGCTTGGAGCTTCTCTTCCCTGTCTTTTCGGGCAATATACGCGGCGCACGTAAGACTGCTGGTTACGTTTACGGTCGTGCGCAGCATGTCCAGCAACCGGTCCACTCCGAGCACGAGCGCGATTCCCGATACCGCATGAGGGCCGAGCCCGATCGCATTGAACACAATGAGAGTTGTGACCAGCGAGCTGCCCGGCACGCCGACACCCGTAATGGCGGCCAGCGTCGAGGCCACGATGATCGTTACATATCCCGGAAGGCCCAGCGTGAGGCCGTAAACTCCGGCAACGAACACAGCTGTAACGCTCTTATAGACGGCGGCGCCGTTGAGGTTCAGAGTTGTGCCCAGAGGAAGCACGAAACCGGCCACTTCCGCCGGCACGCCCAGGTTCTCCTCTGCTACCTCCATGCTCACCGGCAGCGTTGCATTGGATGAGGAGGTGGAAAATGCGACCAGCAGTGCCTTGGCGACTCCGCGGTAAAAATCCGCCACTTTGACGCGCGCAAGCAACCTGAGCGCCAGGGTCAGGATGCCGAACATGTGGAGCAGCAGCCCCGCCAAGACGACCAGGCAGTACACGATCAAGTGCTGGAGCAGGTCGGTGCCGAACCTCGCCACTGTCGCGCCGATCAGTGCGAAGACCGCATAAGGCGCCAGCTTCATCACCCAGGCGATGATCACCATGCAGATGTCGTTGAGCCCCTGGAAAAAGCGCACGATCACCTGACGGCGCCCTTCCGCAATCCGGCTCGCCGCCACGCCGAAAATGACGGTGGAAATCACCAGGGGAAGGAGTTCCATCCTGGCGGCCGCGCCAAACGGATTCTGGGGAATCATGGAGAGCAGCAGCTGGGCTATCCCCGGAGCCGAGTTGGCGGTAGCCACCGCATTGCCGGCATTTGCTTCGGATTGCGCCGCCAGAGCATCCCGGATGGCCGGGTCGAGCCCGGCGCCCGGACGCACGAGAAGCGCGAGCGACAGTCCGATGATCGATCCTATCATCGTTGTCAGCAGAAAATAAGCCAGGGTTCGCCCGCCCAGCTTTGCCAGCCTGCGGCCCTCACCCAGCGAGGCCATCGCCACGAAAAGGCTCCCCACCACGAGCGGGATGACGACCATCATGATGAGTTGCACGAAGACCATGCCCACCGGCTCTATCGCAATAAGCGCGCGTTGGGCCCACGCGAATCCTGCCGCTCGGGAAGCGACCCCGGCAGCAGCACCTGAAATCAATCCTATCAATATCTTCGTGTGCAGCTTCATAGGGTCCGGTACTTCCGGAAATAGGGCACCAGTCCCCCGGCGCTCAGGATATCGAGCATGATGCCGGGCAATGGAACGCCGGCTATCTGGCGCCTTTGAGTCAGATCCGTCACGCGGACGCCTGCATCGTCGAGCACGACGCGCAACTCATCTTGCTCCCGGATCCCGGCCGTGTTGCACTCGAGCGGGATCAGCCCATTGTTGATCGCGTTGCGATAGTACGTTCGGGAAAAGCTCCGGGCAAGCACCGCCTTGATCCCTGCGGCCAGGATCACGGTAACGGCCACTTCCATCGCCGAACCGCACCCGAAGTTCCTGCCGGCCACCAGCAAATCGCCAGGTGTGACCGACGCAGCAAAGGCCGGGTCCAGAGCTTCCAGCAGATAGCGCTTCAAGGCATCGGCCTCCAGCGTTTCCTTCTTCCGGCTGGACGAAATGATGTAATCCGTGTTGACGTCGTCACCCAGCAACCTGGCTTTGCCTGAGAGCGCGATTCTCATTTCGAGCGCCCCTCGATCTCACGCGGATCGGTGATCCGGCCCGTCGCTGCGGCAGCCGCGCAGGCGGCCGGCGATGCGAGGTAGATCGAAGCCGCTGCGTTCCCCATCCGGGCTTTGAAGTTGCGATTGGCCGTAGACATCACGTTCACCCCATCCGCCGGTGTGGGGCCGGCAGTGCCGCAACAAGGACCGCATCCCGGCGGCAGGATCGTCGCGCCCAGGGCCGCAAGCCGGTCGAGCGTCCCGTCCCGTCTCAGCTCTGCTTCGACCTCTGTGGAAGCGGGGGTCACGACCAGTTGCACTCCCGGCGCGATGCGCCCGACCGCATTAAGGATCCGCAAGGCCTGATGAAAGTCGCGCACTCTGCCCGCCGTGCATGTGCCCAGGAAGACCATTTGTACCGGTGTGCCTGCTGAAGTGCCGATGGCGGCCACGTTATCCACCGCGTGCGGCCGTGCGATCATGGGAGCGAGCTCCGACACCTCCAGTGTGATCTCCCGGCTGTACCGGGCATCGGCATCGGCTTCGACCGGTCTGAGCGGCGCCGCCGTGCGCGCCCCGAGATATTGGAGAGTCTTCCGGTCGGCCTTGAAGATGCCCGCTTTCGCCCCCATCTCGACCGACATGTTACTGAGAACGAGCCTGTCCTCGACATCCAATCCGGTCGCCGCAGGTCCGTCGAATTCGAGCGTCTGGTAGGCGGCGCCATCGGCACCAAGCATACCCGCGAGCGCCAGCGCCATATCTTTCGCGTATATGCCCGACCCCGGATGGCCCGTAAGCGTGACTTTGATCGTTTGCGGCACCTTCAGCCATATGCGCCCGCAGATCATTGTGGCGGCGAGATCTGATGAACCGATCCCAGTCGCAAACGCGTTCAGCGCGCCGCCCGTCACTGAGTGGCTGTCTGCCCCGACCAGAAGGCCACCCGGTCGGGTCCGTCCGGTCTCTATCATCAGCTGATGGCAGATGCCTGCGCCCACATCGTGGACGCCGATCCCCTGCTTCTGCGCAAAAGCCCTCATCCGTTTCTGCAGTTCCGAGGTTTTCGAGTGAGCGCGCGAGCAGTAATGGTCCATCACGAAGACGATCCGATCCGGATCGAATACCCGGGATCCCCCCATTTCGTCGAAGTAGTCGATCGCCATGGGAGCCGAGCCGTCCGTAGCCATTGCGTAGTCGACCGCGCAGACCACGAGGTCGCCGGCCCGTGCGTCCCGCCCCGACTTTTCCGACAGTATCTTCTCGCTGATGGTCTTGCCCGTCATGCCCTGCTACCGCATCCAGATCGAAGGATAACGAATCTAAAGCCGCCACCCATGCGCAATGGCACACCCATGCACATGAAAATTACCCCACGCTTCAGAAGCTTAACGCAGAGGACGCACAGCAATTCCAGCCTCAACTCCGAATTCTCTGCACCCTCTGCGGCAGTCCTTTGCATTTCACTGACACTATCGCCCCAGTGCCCCAACGACTTCTCCAAGTGCGTCCAGGGTGCGCCGAACGTCCGCGGGACGGATATCGCCCATGTGGCCGATCCGAAAGCTGGTTGCTTCGTAGCCTCCCAGCCCGCGTGCCGTGAGGATGCCGCGTGCCTTCAGCTGGTCGCGGATCGACTGGGGCGAAATGCCATCCGGCACCCTGATTGCCGTCAACGTCGGAGAGAACCGTTTCAGGCCGGGGCATTGCAGCGACATTCCGAGATCGCGCGCTCCCTCGCGAGCCAACCGGGCCATCTCCTCATGGCGCGCATACACGTTTTCGAGGCCCTCTGCTTCGATCAGTCCCAGCGCGGCGTGGACCTGAAGCAAAAGGTGAACCGGCGTTGTCCCGGGGGTTTCCGGTTTGGGACGGGCCAGCATGCGCTTGATCGCCGGAAAATCGAAGTACGAGCACGCCAGACGCGATGCTTCGTGCGCCTTCCACGCTTTCTCGCTCAACGCCACAAAGGAGAGCCCGGGGCTCGACATCAGGCATTTCTGTGAGGCGGTCACCGCCACATCCACGCCCCAGTCGTCAAAGCGAAAAGGTGCACCGCCGAGCGAACTGACGGCGTCCACCATGAAAAGTGCGCCGGTGCGACCGGTCACGCCTGCTATCGCGGCCACATCATTCAACGCGCCGGTCGACGTGTCGCTGTGAGCGAGAATCACGGCACGGCTGTGGGGATGGGCTTCGAGCGCCGCTTCGATCAGAAGCGGATCAGCCGAGGTTCCCCAATCGCAACAGACGCGGTGGACGACGATGCCGAACTTTTGAGCGATCTTGGCCCACATTTCACCAAACAGGCCGTTGCAGCAAGCCAACACCTCATCGCCGGGCGACAACAAGTTGGTTACGGCCGCTTCGAGTGCGCCCCGGCCGGTGGCATGCACCGGCAGCACATCGCCAGCGGTCCCGAACAGAGGGCGGAGCCGTTCAAGTGTGGATGCGAGAATCCTGGAGAATTCCTCCGTCCGATGGTGGATCATCGGCGTCGCACCAGCCGCGAGCACACGGTCGGGGACACGCGTCGGTCCGGGAGTCATGAGCAGGAGGGTCATGGAATCACGCCTTTGGACCTGAGCGTGTCGTTGATCTCACCCTTGAAAATCTTGCCGCTGCGAATCTCTTCGATTCGCCTGGACTCGCGTTCTATGAGCACTTTGACCAGCCTCAGCACCTCTTCGGCGTCCTCGCGAGGAACGGCGACCACGCCGTCCGCGTCACCGATGAGGATATCGCCGGGCATGACGACAGTGTTTCCACAGGCGATCGGGACATTGATCTCCCCGGGGCCGTCCTTGTCGCAGCCGCCCGCACAGACAGAGCGGCTGAATGCCGGAAAGCGCAACTCCGCGAGTGCTTCGACGTCACGGATCGCACCGTCGACGACGAGTCCTCCCAAACCGACCGCAATTGCGGAATTGCCCATGAGTTCGCCGAAGACTGCGCTGGTCGTGTTGCCGCATGTATTCACAACGATCACATCTCCGGCACCGGCGATTTCCATGGCCTTGTGCACCATGAGGTTGTCGCCCGGCCGCGCGATGACGGTCACTGCGACGCCGCATAGCGGCACACCAGTCCTCATCCGGATGCCCTGATCCATGAAGTGGAACCTGCCCATGACGTCAGCCAGATTGGGCGAGGCCAGCCCCCGATACTGCGCGACCAGTGCCACCTCGGGACGAGGCACCTCGCTGAGTATCCTGAATCCGATTTTCCCTGTGATATGAATAGTCATTCCTCCATCTAATAGGCTCTCCACTTCATAGATAAAACTGTTAAGCACAAATCATCGGTATCGCAATCGCTATCGGCTCTTGCCCGCTAAGAGCTCCGATTGCGATATCGATGTTTGCCAAACAGAGATGCATGAGTTTTTCAGGCACATGGGCGCGCCCCGTGCAGGATCAAAGGTGGCGCCACCAGTGGTAGTGTTTGTAGTGCAACTCATCCATCGTGGGCATGCGGTAAAAAACGATCGACGTCCCATCAGCGAACCAGAACCCGGGCTGGATCGACTTGTAGCTCATCACGTCCAGGCTGGGATTGAGGCTGACCGTCTTGGTCTTCTTGGTGGGATCAGCCGTCAACTCCTGAAGGGCCGCAGGCAGGTTTGCAGGATTCACATTGGGCAAGGGCCCCGTGCCGAACGCATGCACTTCGTTGCGGCTGACGATTTCCTCGACATTGATATCGTATTGAGTGAAGAAAATCCTGGGCGCACCTTTGGACCACGACTCCTTGGTAATGTAACTGCCGAATTCGTGTGGGTCGAGATTGGAGGCCACCAGCAGCCGCAGCGGACAAATCTCCTGATACACGCGCAAATGGTTTTCCTTCCGCGGGCTCACCGGTTCTTCACCCTTGTCCAGTCCCAACACCGCCCCGTCCGTCGAGACCAGATACAGTTTGTGCAGGGCGGAGAAGTCGACGTGTTCGAGCACGCGGTAGGACTTCACAAACTTGGTGCGCTTGGGTCCGCCCGCCTTCTCGGTCTGACTCAGGTACTCGTCGATGCGCAGGTATTCGTTTCGGTAGTTAATGTCCACCTCGGCAAAGATCACCTTGCCTTGGAAGTGCCGCGGGCTGCCGATCGAGTAGTGCTTGCCGAATGCCTCCGGTGACAGCTGCGACGCCACCAGCGCTTCATTGGGATAGAGGATCAGATAAAGATGCTTTTGGAACTCGGACATTTCCTGCTCCTGCTCTCTGTGAGTTCACGGCAAGACCGGGTCGGCCCCGAAGCGCCCCTATGGTAGCATTGCGGGAATGTTCATTCAACGTCGCGGTCCGGACTGGGAGACCGCATACCTGTGCCCCGCGCATGAGAAACTGCACCTGAAATAGCGACCCGGCGACATCCGTCAAAAAGACGAAATTTGCCGCATCCCTATTTGCCCTGGATGGAGATCAGTTCCACCTCGAAAATGAGCGTCGCGTTCCCCGGGATGGCGGGCCCTCTGCCGGACTCGCCGTAGGCAAGGTTGGAGGGGACGAAGAGCTGCCATTTGGATCCGACAGGCATGAGTTGAAGGGCCTCGGTCCAGCCTTTGATGACGCCCTTGACCGCAAAAGGCGCGGGTTGGTTGCCCTTGTAGGAACTGGCGAACTCCGTGCCATCGATAAAGGTCCCGCGGTAATTGCAGACGACCGTGTCATCGGCCGTGGGCTTCTGTCCGTTGCCCGCCGTCAAGATTTTGTACTGAAGGCCGCTCGGCAGGGTGACCACCCCCTCCTTGGCCTTGTTCGCAGCCAGAAATGCCTCCCCCTCTTTCCTGTTTTTCTCCGCGAGCATCTTCGCTGCCTCCGCCTGTTTCTTCATCAGCTCGTTCTGCAGTTCGGTGATCGTGGCACGAACCTCATCTTCGGTCAGCAGCGGTTTGCTTCCGGAAAGGGCATCATTGAGACCCTGACGAAAGAGATCCGGATCAATTTCCACGGCCTGCCTCCGAAGCTGGTTCCCGAGATCCATGCCGAGAGCGTAGCTCCGCTTCTCCTTCGGGCCCTTGAGCACCGCAGTGTCCTGCGCGGCGGTGATCCCGGCAAGCAGCCCCATTGCAAGCACCGTCATCCACCGAGTTTTCATTCCAGCTCCTTTCGTAATGCGGATGTTTTCGCAGGCTGCATAGTATAGCAAACCCCCTTCCATCGGATCAGCAGGTTTCCCCCAAGCGCTGGTTTGATAGTGGCCGATGCGGAATTTCACTGACCGGCGTTAAGGGATTTGATGATTTGCCCCGGCCACGAAAGTTCTAGGGGATGTCCGCTGCAAAACCAAGGGAACTCCCTAGTTACATATCGTTTGCGATCATATTAGCCTGCCGCCTGAGGATCGAAAAAATAGGAGCATCGTTTCATCATCAGCATGAAGCGGCGGCTGGCAACCTGAAGCCGGCGAGATCCAGGTATGCCGATATAAAGTGCGCCTGTAGGCTGAAACGACGAGCAGGTACCGTATCTCTTGTTCGCCGGTGAAATCTCTTGACCACCTTGGGCATCTCAACGCGGAGGATGCAGGGTTTTGACATGCTCAATCCCGAAATCTCTGCGCTCGCTACTCCCCGACGCGCCTTCTTTGCGTTAATCTTTTATGTTTCAATAGTATTTTTGGAGCAAAGACCCGGCTGCTGAGTGCGACGAAGACTATTCGACTGAGAGAGGTGGAAACTCATAATGAAGAAAGTTGTGTACGGGCTTCTTTCGGCTCTTCTATTGGGAGGAGCGTTTCTGGCCGGTTCCTGGCACTACCGCCGGATATCAGGCAAGCCTGACCCTCCCGGAAGCCGCCGCATTCTCTATTATGTTGATCCGATGCACCCGGCATATAAATCCGACAAGCCGGGGAACGCGCCGGACTGCGGCATGCCGCTCGAGCCCGTTTATGCCGACGGAGCGCCAGGATCCGATTCATCTGAACAAGCGTCGGCATCCATGCCTCCAGGGTCGGCGAGAGTCAGCCCGGAAAGACAGCAAGTGATCGGTGTGCGCGTGGCCACGGCGGAGCGTGTGTCGGGGACGCGCGCGATCCGGCTTGTCGGGCGGGTGACGATGGACGAAAACCGTATCTATCGCCTGATCACGCCCACTGACGGCTGGGTGCGGGCATTGCGGGGCGGCACCACCGGAAGCCTCGTCGAGAACGACCAGGTCCTCGCAACCTATTATAGCCGAGACCTGCTGGCGGGTGAGCAGGCGCTCTTTTTTGCTGTTAACACTCTGGAACGGTACAAAACTGCCGAGGGGTCCGAGAATCAGGTCAGTGCGGCAAACATTCAGATCAAGGCGGCCGAAGCGAACCTCATGGCTCTCGGCATGAGCGCGACCCAATTGCAGGAGATCGAGCGCAGCCGCACGCCTGCCCAGGAGATCGAGGTCAGGGCGCCGGTGAAGGGGTTTGTGGTGGCCCGCAACATTTTCCCCAACCTGCGCTTCGAGCGAAATTTCGAGCTTTACAGAATTACGGATCTCAGCCACGTCTGGGTGGTCGCGGATGTTTTTGAGACGGAGGCCAGAGACATTCGTCCGGGGGTGACTGCCGTCGTGAAGCCTCCGGGTGAGCCCGATGAGAAGATCACGGCTCGAGTGAGCGATGTTCTGCCCCAGTTCGACGCCGCCACCCGAACCTTCAAGGTACGACTCGAAGTGGATAATCCCGCGTATGTCCTCCGACCCGAGATGTTTGTGGACGTGGAAATGTCGGTGTATATGCCGGCAACTCTCGTCGTCCCCGCGGACGCGCTGGTGGACTCCGGGCTGCGCAAGACGGTTTTTGTCGATCGCGGCAACGGATTCTTCGAGCCGCGCACCGTGGAAACGGGGTGGCGGTTTGACAACCGGGTGGAAATCCGGTCGGGACTCAACGCGGGCGAACGAATCGTCGTCTCGGGCACCTTCCTGATCGACTCTGAGAGCCGCATGAAGGCTGCGGCCACGGGAATCTATGGAGAGGCGGCCAGGGATCCGGTTTGCGGCATGGATATAGACTTGAGCAAAGCAATCGCGGCAGGCAGAAAAACAGACTTCCAGGGGAAGACCTATTACTTTTGCTCCGACGATTGCGAACAGAAGTTTAACAAGAATCCGAAGCAGTACGCGGAAAAGGCACCGGCGAAAGCTGCCATCAAGGGGAAATAGATGTCCGACAAATGCAAGGATCCTGTGTGCGGCATGGACGTGGACCGCGACAAAGCCAAGGCAGTGGGCAGGACGAGCCTATATAAGGAGGTCACCTATTACTTTTGCGCCGACTCCTGCAAGGCGCAGTTTGACAAGAGTCCCGAGAAATACGTCAGGAAATAGCCGGCGCTCCGGCCTGTTCAGGAACTCGAAGCACAGGCCCCGCACAACAGACACGACATTCACGGACTCATATGATTAATCGTATTATCGAATTCTCCGCAAATAACAAGATCATCATTATCGCGTTGGCACTGGCCGCCGCTATAGGTGGGTGGTGGTCGATGACGCACACGCCGCTCGATGCGATTCCGGATCTGAGCGATACGCAGGTGATCGTTTATTCGCGCTGGGACCGCAGCCCCGACATCATCGAAAACCAGGTCACGTATCCGATTGTTACGGCAATGCTGGGCGCACCCCGGGTACGGGCGGTCCGCGGGTTTTCCGATTTCGGCTACTCCTACGTATATGTCGTCTACGAGGACGGCACCGATATCTACTGGGCGCGCTCGCGCACGCTGGAATATCTCTCCGGCGTGTTGGCCCGCCTCCCCGACGGCGTGAGAACCGAACTCGGCCCCGACGCCACGGGCCTGGGATGGATATTCCAGTACGTCCTTGTCGACAATTCCGGCGAGCACAGCCTTGCGGAACTGCGCTCCTACCAGGACTGGTACCTCCGCTATTACCTCAAGTCGGTCCCGGGCGTCGCCGAGGTCGCACCCATAGGCGGATTCGGCAAGCAGTACCAGGTGAATGTGGATCCCAACCGGCTCCAAGCTTACGGAATCGCCATCAACCGCGTCGTGGAAGCCGTGCGCGGCGGCAACAATGACGTCGGCGGCCGCCTGATCGAGTTCGGCGGCACCGAGTACATGGTGCGCGGCCTCGGCTATGCCCGCTCGATCCACGACATTGAGAATATCGTTCTGATCGCCAGCGATAACGGCACCCCGATTCGCGTCAAGGACGTCGGGCAGGTCGTGCTGGGCCCGGATTTGCGCCGAGGAGTCTCCGACCTGGACGGCACCGGCGAAACCGTCTCCGGCATCGTGGTGATGCGGCAGGGAGAGAATGCGCTCGACGTCATCGAGCGCGTCAAGGCGAAGATACGCCAGATCGAACCCGGCCTTCCGCACGGCGTAAAGATCGTCCCCATCTACGATCGCTCCGAGTTGATCCGGCGCTCCATCGACAACCTGAAGTCCACCCTGATCGAGGTCATCATCACCGTGGTGCTGGTCATCCTGATCTTCCTCTGGCACTTCCCCAGCGCTGTGATCCCCGTCATCACCATACCCATCGCAGTGCTGATCTCGTTCATCCCGTTCCGGTTTCTCGGGATCACATCCAACATCATGTCTCTGGGGGGGATCGCCATCGCGATCGGGGCGCTCGTGGATGCCGCGATTGTCGTAGTCGAGCAGACGCACAAGAAGCTCGAATACTGGCAGCGCACCGACCGGAAAGAGGACTACCGCACCGTCATCATCAACGCTGTCAAGGAAGTGGGCGGACCCAGCTTCTTCGCGCTCCTGGTGATCGCGGTTTCGTTCCTCCCGGTGCTGACACTGGAAGCGCAGGAAGGGCGCCTGTTCAAGCCGCTCGCGTATACGAAAAACCTGTCGATGATCGTGGCAGCGGCGCTTGCGATCACGCTCGATCCGGCTCTGCGGTTGATGTTCACCCACCTCAAGAACTTTGAGTTCCGCCCGGCCTGGCTGCGCAAGGCCGCGAACGCCCTTCTGGTCGGCACGATTCATTCTGAAGACAAGCATCCGATCAGCCGCCGGCTGATCCGCCTTTACGAACCGGTTGTGGCCTGGTCGCTGCGCTGGAAGTGGAGCGTCATCGGGGTGGCCTGCGCGCTGGTCGTCCTTACAATCCCGGTCTACCTGAAGCTCGGCTCGGAATTCATGCCGCCACTCGCTGAGGGCTCGCTCTTGTACATGCCTTCCACCATGCCGGGCATTTCCATCGGCGAGGCCCAAAAACTGCTGCAGATCACCGACCGGATCATCAAGCAATTCCCGGAAGTCGATCGCGTGCTGGGCAAGGCCGGCCGAGCCGAAACGCCGACCGACCCGGCGCCCCTCTCGATGCTGGAAACCGTCATCACCCTCAAACCCGACAACGAGTGGCGCAGGATCGGGACCTGGTACTCCTCTTGGGCGCCCGAGTGGATCAAACCCATCTTCCGGCGCATCACGCCTGATCACATCTCGCAGGAGGAACTGGTCAATCAGTTGAATGAAGCTCTCAAGCTCCCGGGAGTCTCGAACTCCTGGACCATGCCCGTCAAAGGCCGGATCGACATGCTGACTACGGGGATGCGCACCCCGATCGGGCTCAAGATCTCCGGCGCCGACCTGCAGACGATCGAGGAAATCGGCACTCAGGTCGAAGCGCTGTTGCCCGACGTTCGAGGAACCCGGAACGTGTTTTCGGAGCGCACCGGGGGCGGATACTTTCTCGATTTTGCCTGGAATCGTGAAGAGCTGGCCCGTTACGGGCTGAGCATCGACGAAGCTCAAAGTGCGGTGCAAAACGCGATCGGCGGAGAGAATGTCACGACCACCGTCGAGGGACGTGAGCGCTACCCCGTCAACGTCCGCTACATGCGCGATTTCCGGTCCGACCTCGGAGCGCTGGGCCGGGTGCTGGTGCCGGTGGGAGAAGGGCAAAGACAGATCCCGCTTGGACAGCTCGCCGAGATCCGCGCCACCGCCGGGCCATCGATGTTGCGCAACGAAGATGGCCTGTTGACCGGCTACGTGTATGTGGACATCGCCGGGCGCGACCCGGCAAGCTACATCGAAGAGGCGGATCTGATCCTGAGGAGCAAGGTGCAACTGCCGCCCGGATATGCCCTGTTCTGGAGCGGCCAGTATGAGGCCATGCAGCGGGTCAAGCAGCGGCTGACGCTGGTCGTGCCGCTGACACTGTTCCTGATTTTCCTGCTCCTGTACCTCAACACGCGGGCAATCACCAAGACCCTGATCGTCATCCTGGCTGTTCCCTTTTCCGCAATCGGGGCGATCTGGTTTCTCTACCTGCTGGGCTACAACATGAGCATCGGCGTCTGGGTCGGGCTGATCGCACTGCTCGGGGTCGACGCCGAGACCGGCGTGTTCATGCTGCTCTACCTCGACCTCTCTTACGAACAGGCGAAAAAGGAGGGACGGCTGGGCAGCCTCTCCGAGCTGCGCGACGCCATCATCCACGGAGCCGCTAAGCGCATCCGCCCGAAGTTCATGACCGTTGCCACCACGTTCCTCGGGCTGGTCCCGATCCTGTGGGCCACCGGGACGGGCTCGGATGTCATGAAGCGGATCGCGGCGCCGATGATCGGCGGGATTTTCACATCGTTTCTGCTGGAACTGGTGGTGTATCCCGCGATTTACGAGATCTGGAAGTGGAACTTCGAGGTCAGGAAGTCACTGACGGCATGACAAGGATCACCGAGTCATGAGACCGATGCGACTGCGGGACCCGTCGCACGTCTTTGGTGTGTTTCGTGGTTCCGGGGCAAGGGCGAACACCAGGTTCGCCCTTGTCGATATATCGATGAGTGTTTCGTCTAGTCCTGCTTCTTGCCGATGAAGATCCTCCTGTCAACGACACCGCCGCGGGTAGAAGCGTAGCGTACCGTACACTCGGTGCCGGCAATGCCGTTGAGGCGAACTTTAAAGGTCGCCGGCTTGGCTTCATTGCCGGCGAGACGGTCAATCGTGACTACGGGCCGGCCCTGCGGCTCCACCATGGTCACCTTGTCTTGACTCGGAGTCGCGGGCTGAGCCGGCGGAGCCTCGCCGCGACCGCCTCTGCCTCCGCCGCCTCCCCGGCCTCCGAACCCTCCCCGTCCTCCCATCGCCTGCATCATTCCCGGCGGGAATACCAGGGAAACAGTGTCGGGCCGCACGATCTTGACCAGCTGGGCCTGGCGCAGGGCCGTGGGAATGAAGCCCTGGTTTTGAACATTGACCTCGATCGTGTATTCGTCACCTTGGCCGGTGATTTTCGGTTCCTGCATTTCAACGTGCGGCAGGCTGGCCGCCAGCATCAGGTTGAAGCGTGCCTCTTTTTCCGCCCACTCTTCAAGCTTTTCGGGGGGCGGGTTCTGGCTCATGAACTTGCCGTCGAAGCCGCCTACTTCCACCTCGCCATAGTCAGGATGAATGGCCTTCTTCCAGGGGTGGAAACGAGGCATTTTGAGTTCCTTGTCGCTGTATTGCAGCCGGTCCAAGTCATCGGTGACACCATCCTTGTTGTAATCGCCGATGGAGCGGCCACCGTCATAGAGCTCATCCCCGTACCAGATGGCGCCATAGTACCAGTAGCCGAAATCGGGACCGTGACCGAACAGCGGGCTGCCGCGGCCGCCGCTATAGTCCATATAAACGTCGCCCGCCCTTGCGTAGCCGGTAATCTCTTTCCCTTTTTTATCGAAGGTTTTGTAAAGATCGAGGTCGTCCGGATACATGCGCTCATCGCTGGGTGACGTGGAAGGCGGCCGCAGATGCATGGGGACGGTGGTATCCATCGAGTTGGCAACCGATACGTTCGGATGGGATAAAAGGAACGTCACCACGGAGCGGGTTTCGATTTCCGACAGGGGGTACTCGCCGGCACCGCCCTGAGTAAATCCACGCTCGGTCTCTTCCGTCATGGGCCGCCAGTTCTCAACGTAGTTTCGGTGGAGATCGAGCCCACCGATACCATCCTCGTTGACACGGCCGTCCTTGTCGTTGTCGATTCCCTCGGATATCACCCGGTAATCGCCCTGCTGCGGCGGTTGGACCCGCCTCATCAGGCGGCCGGTCGGATCACGGGGATCAATAATGGAATCTCCCTGGCCCATGGGCACCTTGATGCGCATCTGGCATATGAAGCCGTCGCCGTCGATATCATCGGCCGGGTCCTCATCGAGCAGGCCGTCGCCGTCGTCATCATAAGGATGAATTGTGCTGCGCAAAGTCTGGGCCGTCTCCAGATAGAGAAGACTGCCGTCGGGATTGTTGCAGGGCCGGAAATAGAAGGTGAAGTTGTCCAGAAGGCGGGTAACTTCCTTATCCTTTCCGTAATTGGTGAGCATATAGTTCAACATCCAGAGCGCCGATTCGGCCGCGGTGACTTCCCCTGCATGGCGGTTGCCTTCGATGTACATGGCAGGTTTGTCGGTGGCCTTGCCGGTCTTCTTGTTGGTCACAGTCAGCTGGTAGATATCAATGCCCCCATAGCTCTGCGCGACCACGTACAGGTCGACCAGATCGGCATACTGCTTTTCCCACTTCTTGAAAAACTCGACCTGCTCGGTGTACTTATGGTAGTGCTTGAAATCCATGACCCCTTCCACAAGGGGCGTGGTCTCTTTCAGGATGTTGCGACGAAAATAGCTGGGACCCTGGCGCAGGCCGGGAACGATCCAGAATTTGGACTGGCCGTCCTTGGGGGCTTGCACCTGGGCGGGAGTGTCGCTCAAGACGGCGAGCGAGAGCACACAACAAGCCAGTATTAGGGCTCTTACGGTTCTTTTCATAAGCTGTCTCCTTTTATGACGGATCAGGATCGGGAACGGCCAGTCCGCTGCTGCCGGCATTCCCCCGCGGCAGCCAATCGCGGGGATTTGCCGGGCCTTGTCGCCAGCGGCCCAAAAGACTGAAGGGACAAGATAAAACTCCCGCCCTGCGAATGCCACAAATTTCTGCTGCTCACCTGCAGGCGCACGCTCAACCCAGAGGCCGCGGACACCGCAGAGAAAAAGACCTTAAAGACATTCCAGTTCTCCGCGATCTCCGCGATTTCTGCGTTGAGATTTTTTTGCCGTCGTAGTGCTATGATGGCACTTAATTCCAGACCTCAGCGGAGGTTGCCATGTCTTTTAGAGAAAACAGGGGGCTGTGGCTGAGCGTAGGCGCGGCCGTCATCGCGCTGGCGGCTCTGATCTGGCTTCTGGTCAGCGGCGGTCCGCGGACGCTTGTGGTCCTTTTCCCCGATATCGGCGAGCTGAAGCGGGAGGACCCGGTCGTCTGGCACAACTACGTGGTGGGCAGGGTGGTGAAGATTGAGCCCCTCGTCGACAATCAGATCGGGGTCACGGTCCGACTGAACGAAGATTATGCGGCGCGCATTACCCGCGGCACCCAATTCACGCTGAAGCGGGCGGCGCTTTTCGGACTCGTCGGCAGCAACGCCATCGAAGTCGAGACCCCTTCCGAACCCGGCCCTGCCTTTGCCGACGGCGAGAGGATTCAAGGAATCAGCCCTCCGAAGCCTACCTTGGTGGAGCAAGGGAAACAGCTCACCCTCGCGTACTGGCAGCAGCTCAAAGATCAGGCCGCGCAACTTCTGGAAGAGTACAAACAATCACCCTATCGGAAGGAAGTCGAAGCCGCCCTTGTGCAGCTGAAGATTATGGCTGAGGAAGGAACGAAGCAAGCCAAGGAGAGCTTGGAGCAGTTTCGCAAAGATCATCAGCAGGAGTTCGACGCCGTGATGCAAAAACTCGAACAGGCGCGCGATTGGATGCGAAAGAAGGGGGACGAGGCCGGTGCGCGCCGGATTCAGGACGAGATCGACAAACTAAAAAAGTGAAGATGGGGACTTTCCGCCTTTCCACTTCGGCGGCGATGCAGGATGTGGAAAAACGGAATCGTTGCTTTCTTCACACCTCACTTTGTGTCAGCCCCGGGCTTCTTTGGCTGGTCGGCCTTGAGCTGCGGAACCAGGTCGATGAGCTTCTTCAGATCGATTCCGGCCAGGTTCTCGACGATCGGCGGCAGCTGGGCCATGATCTCGGCAACATCGCGTGTGACCTTGCCGGCACCGGCCCCGGAACCGTCACCTCCAGTATTGACGATCGTGATGGATTCCGTTTTGGCCAGCGGCTGGGCGATCGCCTGAGCGATTTCCGGCAGAGCCTGCAGGATGAGCTGCACCACGGCCGCCTGGTTGTAATCTTTCCAGGACGCCGCTTTCTTGGCCATCGCCTGCGCCTCGGCTGAACCCTTGAGGGCGACGACATCCGCCTCGGCGGTACCGGTCGCCTTTACGACCTCGGCTTGCGCAAAACCCTTCGCCTTTTGTGCCTCCGCCTGGCCGCGCGCTTCGGTTTCGAACTTGAAGCGATTGGCTTCGGCCTCTGTCTGGATCTTGTAGCGCTCGGCGTCGGCCTGGCGCTTGACCGTGGCTTCGAGTTCTTTTTCACGCCTTAGAATCTCGCGCTCCTGCACGACGATCTGCTGCTCCTTCTCGATGACCGCGACCTGCACTTCCTCGCGCTTCAACAGCTGGTTCGTTTTGTAACGCTGCAGGTCGTAAGCAAGGTCCGCCTGCGCCTTGGCTTCATTGGTCGAGGCATCGAACCCGGCTTTTTGCAGCAGGAAATTCTTCTGAGCTTCGGCAATCTGGGTTTCCGCCTGGAACTTGGCCGTCTCGCCCGCCTGACGCGCCATGGCGGATTTAATGGTTGAATCGCGATCCGCCTCGGCCTGCGCAATGGTTGCGTCTCGTTTTACCTCAGCCGTGCGCGGCTTGCCCAGCGCCTCGAGATAGCCATGCTGGTCCCGGATGTCCTTCAAGGTAAACGACACGATCTGAATGCCCATGTTGGCGAGGTCGGAAACTGCAACCTCCTGGACCGACGAAGCAAACTGGTCGCGATTCCTGTAAATGTCTTCGATCGACATCGTGCCCACGATGGCACGCAGGTGTCCTTCGACGGTCTGCATCGCAATTTCCTTGATCTGCTCGGGAGTCTTGCCTAAGAACTGCTCAGAGGCCGTGCGGATGGACTGCTCGTCTCCGCCCACTTTCACCTGCGCTACCCCCTCGACCATGATCGGCACACCGGGTCGGGTGTAGACCTCCGGGGTCGTGATATCCAGGGTCATGATCTCCAGACTCAAGAGGTCGATTTTTTCGACCAGCGGGAGGATGAAGGCGCCGCCGCCGCGCCGGATGCGGAATCCGACTTCGTCGGTGCGCCCGTCCGCGGTCTTGATCTTGTACTTGCGGCCGGAAATGATCATGACCTGGTTGGGGCCGACCTTCTTGTAGCGGCGCGCCACCGCATACACGGCCAGGATGAACGCGAGCGCAAGGCCTGCAATGACCAAGACCACGTTGATGTCGGTAAACATAGTCTTACCTCATGGAAGTCATATCAATGCTGAACAGTTCCCTCGGATGGCCGTGCCGCGGATTTTGCGGCAAGGCGAACGTAATATACGTTTCCAACCACTCGGACAATCTCCACGGGCGTGTTGCGCGGAACAGCCTTACCATCCTCGGATCGCGCCGGCCCGATAATGCGCGTTCCCTTGGCGACGAGCGCGACCTCGCCGGTGCCATTCTCAGGAATGGGCGTAATGATCTGAACCACACGGCCGATCATGTCGTCGATCGAGTACTCGCTTCCCGCTTGCGTGTTTTTGAAGAGCAGAGTCAGCACGCCGAAGGTTCCGCCGCTGAGCAAGATCCCCGTTAGCAATGCCACCAGCACACCTTTGCCCACCGAGAGTTGAAAATAGGAGTTCGCCAGGAGCCCGCCGCCGCCGAATCCGGTGAGAAACGTGGCAACCACGGTTGGGCTCAACGGGGAGATCGGCAGATCCGTTCCGACATCCATATGGAGATCGTGACCGTCGCCGCCGAAAAGATGTCCCGCCAAACCGACGATCACAGCATAGCCGAGACCGACCAAAAAGCTCAGGCCATAGACGAGTGAGACAGACATGGGCGTTTCTCCCTGGGCAAGTATCGAGTAACGGAGATCAGCTGTCGGCTCATTGTATTCAAAACCCGATCCTTTGTGTATCATTTAGTTCCGGCCTCAGGGGCCGGCGTTGGTTTTTTAAGATGCCGTGCTTCCGACAACAGGTTTCGACTATGGTTTTTCGCGCTCTGAATTGGGTTAGCCGCATCGTCCTGGCGGGGATCTTCCTTTACAGCGGTTATATCAAGCTTCAGTCGCCTCTGCAATTTGCCGCGACGCTCACAACCTATCAACTGTTCCCCGAAAGCCTGATCCTGCCCATCATCACCTATCTTCCCTGGGTCGAAGTCTCACTGGGGGCCCTGTTACTGGTCGGCTGGCAGACGCGCTATGTTGCTGCGGCCACGGTTGGATTGCTTTTCATGTTCAGCGTCATCCTGGCCGTCACCTATTTCCGCGGCATCGACGCGGATTGCGGCTGCTTTGGCCCCGGCGACCGGATCTCTTTTCTGACAATCGCGCGCGATACCCTGTTCCTCGTGCCGGCGGTTTTCCTGGCCGCAGAGACCAGGATCCGCGGACGGTGGCAAAGCCAGCAGAACTGATTTCATAGTCCGAAGGCTCTCCACGCGGTGTTCGCTGAGATCGCGGCGAGGCCGGTGGAACCAATGGTCTCGCCAATGATTATTTCGTATAATGCTTTCTGTTCAAGGTAACCTTGATGTGAACCTCTCACTGCGGGGGCCACCTATGATTGGCCGGCCACTATCTCACTACCGCATTCTGGAGAAATTAGGGCAGGGAGGCATGGGTGAAGTATTCCTTGCGCTTGATACTCGTCTCGATCGCAAGGTGGCAATAAAATTGCTGCCCGAGGAGTTGCGCAAGGATCCGTCGGCAAGGAAGCGGCTCCTCCGGGAAGCCAAATCTGCCGCAATTCTCGACCACCCGTTCATCTGCAAGGTCTATGAAGCTGACGAGTGCGACGATCACGACTACATCGCAATGGAGTACATCGAAGGCAGGACTTTGCAGGACCGCCTTGTCGAGGGTCCCCTGCCCCTCGGTGATCTAATCCATGTGGCGACAGAAGTTGCGGAAGCGCTGCAGGTTGCTCATGATCACGGCATCGTGCACCGGGACCTCAAGCCCGCGAACGTCATGCTCGGGCGCAGCGGCCACATCAAAGTGATGGACTTCGGGGTGGCGAAGCTGGTGGGATTGCCGGCCGATGTCGACGCTCAAACGGCCTCTACATCCCTCACCGCGCGCGGAGCCATTGTGGGCACCATCGACTATATGGCCCCCGAGCAGTTGCGCGGACAGGAAGTCGATGCCCGATCCGACATCTTCGCCTTTGGAATAGTTCTTTACGAACTGCTGACCGGCTCCCACCCGTTCCGGAAATCGTCCGTCGCAGAAACGGCGCATGCGATCCTTAGCGATGATCCGATCTCGATCCAGAACATTTCGGGAATTTCGTCTCTTCTGAACCACCTCATCAGGAAAGCGCTGGCCCGGAATCCCAGTGATCGCTATCAGAGCTTCCGCGATCTCATGGCGGACCTGCGGTTGGTGCGAGCGGAAGGTTCGCGCAAAGAGGGGCGTTGCCTGGAAGCGATCATGGTGACGGACATAGCGGGGTATGGAGCAGCGATCCAGCGGAACGAAGCCCTCGCCATGCAACTCCTGGAAGAGCACTGGCGGCTGCTGCGTCCTATCTTTCCCCGGCACAACGGGCAGGAAATCAAGACGATCGGGGATGGTTTCCTGGTGGAATTTTCGAGCGCCCTGCAGGCGACCCAGTGCGCCATCGATATCCAGCAGACGCTCGCGGAGCGCAACTCGACAGTTCCACCGGACCGGCGCATAGAACTGCGGATCGGCTTGCACCTCGGCGACGTTCTGCGGCGCGACAACGACGTGTTCGGCGACGGCGTCAACTTCGCCTCGCTCATCAAACCTCTTTCGGAACCGGGCGGAATCTGCATTTCAGAGGACGTTGCTCATCAGGTACGTAACAAAATTGAATTCCCCCTCGTGGAGATTGTCGACAAGCCTCAACTCGAAGAAATCGAGCGGCCGCTTCGAGTTTTCCGCCTCGCCCTCCCATGGGTGAAAACCCCGTCGATTCCGGGTGCAAGGGCCGCCGTTGAGGCGGGGCCGGCAGGACAACCATCTGCCGCCGGCCAGCTGTCTGCCGGCAAATCACCCGCTGCACCGCCGGCGATGACAGGCAGCAAATCTGAAGCATCCGCAGAACGAGGCTGGGGCTGGTTGCCTGTGTCTCGTTCCCGCCAGTGGTTGCTCGGCTTTGCAGCCGCGCTCACTCTTGTGGCTTCCGTGATCCTGATTTTGTGGACGCTCTCCCCTCGACCTGTTCTCTCCTTTTCCGCCCGCGACTGGATTCTGATCTCGGATTTCGAGAACGAGACTGGAAATCAGATGTTCGACAAGTCTCTGGGGACAGCTTTTTCAGTCAGCATGGCCCAGTCCCGACACGCGAATGTCTTTCCCAAATCGCGCATGCCGGAGGTGTTGAAGCGCATGGGGAAACAACCGGATGTCGCTGTGGACGAGCAGGTCGGGCTCGTCGTTTGTGTGAGAGAGCGCATCCGCGGCCTCATCTGCCCCAGCATCGGCAAGGTCGGCAACAGGTTTGTGCTGACCGCCCGGATTGTGGATCCCCGGACGGGAGGGGCCGTGCGGTCCTACGCCGAGCAAGCTGCGGATGAAGACCATATTCTCCCGGCTCTCGATGCCGTCGCCGCCTCCGTACGCAAAGGATTGGGAGAGTCTTTTTCACAGATCGAAGTCAGCAACATGCCGCTGGCGAGGGTGACCACCCCGTCACTGCAGGCGCTGAAGTCATACTCCGAAGCACTGGTAATGTGGGGTAAGGGAGAATACGAATCCGCACTGGAGCTGCAGCAATCTGCCGTCAAGCAGGACCCGGATTTTGCCATGGCGCATGCGGCATTAGGCGTATATTTCTGCAGCTTTGTGTTCAACAATCAACCCGAAGGCAAGGCACACTTCGAGAAGGCGCTCAGCGTCGCCGATCGCACGACCGACCGGGAGCGGCAGAGCATACGGCTGGAGTACGAAAGCAATTTCGGGACGTTCGAGACGGCCCGTAATCTCTACGACGTCTATCTCAGTTCCTATCCGGACGGTGTGGCCCAACGGTACAATTACGGCAATCTGCTGCGGGATCACGGGGAGATCGACAAAGCCATCGAGCAGTTCACGGAGGTGCTCCGGGTTGCACCCAACTGGGCAGGGGCTCACATCAATCTCGCCACCTGTTACTCCCTGCAGGATCGATCCCAGGAGGCGCTGTCGTCGTACGATCGCGCCTTCCAACTCGAACCGTCCTGGGTGACCAGCGGCAACCTCAACCATGAATATGGATTTACCCTCGCATCCGCGGGAGACTTTGCAAAAGCCCGCCAGGTGTTTTCGCAGGCGCTGGCGTCTGCGTCCATGAAACCAAACGCGCTGCGCTCGCTGGCCCTGCTGGATCTCTATCAAGGGAAGTATCGCGACGCCAAGCCAAAGCTGCAGGAGGCGCTTCTCCTGAACGCCTCCGGTAAAGCAACATTGAGCGAGGCCCGCAATCATCTTTTCATGTCCATCCTCCTCGACGGCCAGGGTGATCTGGCCGGATCCCAAGGCGAGCTCGACAAAGCCGCCACGTGTCTGAGGATGGTTCCTCCGGTGACCTGGCTGAGCGCGCGCCTTGGGGTCGGTTACGCTCGCGGTCGCTCTACGGAGAAGGCTGCAAGGATACAGAAGGAGATCCAGGAGAAGCTTAATCCCAACGACTCCCAACAAAATAGTGACCTGCATCGTCTGGAGGGCGAACTCCAGCTCGCGCTCGGAAACCCTGTGAAAGCAACCGGGCTCCTCCTGCTCGCCGACCGCGAACAGCGATCACCGCTTACTCTGGAAAGCCTGGCCAGAGCCCAGCAGATTGCCGGCAAGCCGGATGACGCGATCTCATCCTATGAGGCGCTCCTGGGCATGCGCAGCCAGGCGCACGGCTGGGAGGCTCAGCAGCCCTGGTTTGCCGCGCACGTCCAGCTGGCGCGGCTCTATCTTGCCCGGCGCCAACAGGAAAAGGCGCTTCGCGTCCTGGGGCAATTCCTCGCACTCTGGAAGGGGGCCGACCCAGACCTCCCTCTGAACAAGGATGCTCATAGCCTGGAGAAGACTCTCTCGGCCACCGGCAGATGAGGTCAGATACCATCTGACATTGCATTCAGGCACAATGGGGTGCAAGTCGAGGACCGCGTTTCTCAGGAGCCGACCATGACCTTAAAGAAACAGTTCTCGGACTTCAGCCAGCGCCTGGCCGACTTCACCGCCCGCTTCGAGAATGGGGCTAGCCCCCGCCCTGAGCAGGCCTCGACGCGGAAGGGGGCTCGCACCCTGGATTCCGTCTTCTCGAGCCTCCAGGACCTGTTTACCAGAGGGGTCACCCGTGAGGAATTGACCAATCTCGTCAAGCACGACCCGCGCGAGACCTTCCGCTTCTTCACGCGCGAAATCGACTTTGCCGCCTTGAAACCTCTCCCCTGGCACAAGCGCTATCCGTCAATCGCATGGAAGGTGTTCATTGCCCTGGCTTACAGGCTCAGTCCTGCGCGTCGCATCGCGTTCGCAGTGGCCATTTTCGCGTTCCTATTGGGATGGATCCAGCTCCTGATTTTCGAGACCCGGTCGGCCGACGTATCCTCCAGCTCCGGAGCCTTCTGGCTGTTCTGCGCTTTTGCCATTTTCTTTCTACTCTTGCTTATGGAACTCCGTGACAAGCTCGACTTGAAAGGGGACCTGGAGATCGCCCGGGAGATCCAGTTCGGTCTCGTGCCACCGGGGCCTTTCTATCAGAACAGCATCGCCATTCACTGCTATATGAGGCCCGCCAATACCGTGGGCGGCGATTATTACGACATCATCGAGCTCGACAACAATCGCGTCGGAGTCGTTGTGGGCGACGTTGCCGGAAAAGGAATGCCGGCGGCCCTGTTGATGGCGCTGCTGCAGGGCAGCTTGCGCACCCTGCTGGCGGCCGGACATCGGGGCGCGGATCTGATCGCGAAGCTCAACAGCTACCTCTGCGCCAATATTCCGGCAAGCAGTCTGGTGACGCTGTTTTACGGCGAACTCGACACGATGGCAGGAGACCTCCTCTATGTGAACGCAGGCCACAACGCCCCATTGCTCATGCGCAAGGGGCATGACCTCGAACGCCTCCCCGCTACTTCCCTGGTTCTGGGCATCGACCCGAATTTGATCCTCGAAACCGGGACTGCGCAAATCGATACGGGAGAGCGCCTGCTGCTTTACACAGACGGCATTTCAGAAGCGTTCAATCTGCAGGAGGAGGAGTACAGTGAGCCGAGGGTGGCGGCATTTCTGCAAGCGCACGCCTCCTTACCCCCCGGCGAGCTCATCCATGAACTGGTGAGCGACGTGCTCCGGTTCTGCGGCCCGGCCCGGCTCAAGGACGACATAACCCTGATGGCGATCGCGCGCAGCGCCTGATTCGAAGGCGGCGGTACACCTCCCCTCGATGGATAGAAAACTCAATGGCGCAAAGACTCTAGGGAATTTCAGATTCATATGGATTAGAATAGCGGCGAACTGATTGCATAAACCCACGGAACGGGATGGCCATGACCGAATCTACTTTGTTGCGCCAGATCGGTGAAGCCAACAAGAGCTTCCTCGCTGGAACGCCTCGATTCCTTGATCCTGACGGACAGCCGTTTGTCGTCATCGCGTGCATCGACCCCCGGCTCACAGGATTCCTTGAACCCGCCCTGGGACTGCCGCGGCACAGGGTGGTGATGATCCGCACGGCCGGAAACCAGCTTTCCGCGAAGGTCCCCGATGCGCTGCGGTCCCTAGCGGTTGCGCTCTATGCCAAGAATGCAAGGGAAATCGTGATCGTGGGGCACACAGATTGTGGCATGTCAGGCTTTTCGGTCTCTGAGGTTACGGACAACTTCCGCAAGGCCGGCATCCCGCGCAGCGTATTTGGCGATGAAGACCTCCGGGCCTGGTTCGGCGCCTTTGCCAGCATCCGCGACAATCTCCTCAGCAGCATCGATTATCTGCATAAATCCGGACTCGTGCCGCGAGAGGTAAAAATCCACGGCCTGATCTTTGACACAAACAAGGGAACCTTCGAGGTGGTGGTAGACGGGGACCTCGTGCACGAGATCACTGCAACGCCGGTGAGCGTAGCGATAGAGGAGAAGGTGGTTCCCCCCGGAAGCGAAAATGAGAAACGGGAGGCTGTGACTGATGTGCCGGCTCCAAGCATCCCGCCTGTGCCCCCGCACGCGCAGGCCGAACCGCTGCCTAAGAAAGGGCCGATCATCGTCGGACAACCAGCTTCAAAAACAGATCAGTCGGCAGCCGCTCCGGGGTCCGTGGTCGAGGCGGCGCTGGTTTTGCGCGATTTCTTCAATCGGGAGCGACAGAACCAGCATATGCAAAAGACCATCGCAGACTTGAGGTCGATCTGGAGACAGGAAAGAAACCCCTTCCACGTTTTCTCCGAATTGCAGAAGGTCGTCAACGCCTACCAGGCCCGGTACCCGAACCTCCCGGGCGCGTTGGCGTATCTGGAAGACGCTATCCGTTCCGGCAGCGCCGACAAGTTTGGTTTTGGGGAGATTCTGAAGCGAATCCTCGACTGACTTGGGCCGCCGAGACACGCGGCCGCGACTAAACCCAGGTTTCCTGGCATCCCGGCACGGATAACCCTTTTGATGATTATCTGCTATTTGCGCTCCACCCGCAAGCCCGCTTCGATGCGGCCGGCGCCGCGAGAGGGCGATACCCTGGATTGGGTGAATTGGGTCGGATTGGTGCTCTCTATCGTGAAGCCGCTTATTTGTGCATTGGCAAGGATATCCAGTGCGGACGTTATCCTGCGTTCGTCGCCGCTGATCCCTGCCATCACAGAACCGTAGGTGATTTTCAGGGGGTCAAAGTGTGATGTGATGCCGGCCTTGTTGGTCGCGAGCGGAATTACTGTTCCCGCATAGGGACGGCCGGGGTTGATGCGGATGACGCCCTGCCCCGCAGCCTCTACGAACGACAGGTTGGCGGCGCACAGACCCATGGCATGCCCGATTTCATGAAGAACCACCGTCAGCAGGTCGGTATGCCCGACAGCATCCCCAACCGGACTGCTGAAAACCTGCGCCACATTGATGAAACCGCCGCCCAGATTTTGGTACTGCTCCGTGCGGAGTTCGTACTCCTCGTTGGAATCCGGGGTCGGATCCAGATAATAGGGGACCGAGCCGCTGTTGTCAAAAAGGATGACTCCGATAATTTCCCGATTCGGGGTGCCGCCCTGTTCGACCAGAGCGTGAGTCCCGGCGTCGCCAACCGGAGCCCACCCGAAGTAGAGAGTAATTGCGATCGGATCAGAATAGGCCGATTCCCAAATCCGAGCCGCTGCATTCACAATATCCTGCAGGTTGCCACCGCCGGCCGCGTTGGCAGGCGGATTGCCCCCAATGAAACTGGCTACGACGGTCAAAGCCGACGCGTCAGGAGCAGGAAAGAAAACAAGTGACAAGGCAATCAGGGAGATGCTTGCGATCACTTTCATGACCTTCCTCGACGGATCGGAGGTACAAGGTTTGAACCGCGTGACAAGCAGCGCGCCTGCTTGTCACGCGTTCAGCCGCCAACTGGGCTATTCGAAGAAGGCAGCTCGGGGGGAATGCTGCGTTGTCGAAAGCTGTTTGCTAAGCTGCCACGTTGGTTATTGGCAATTCGGGGGCCACAAAAGCAAGCTGAAGGCGCGGCATCTCCCGAATGGGCCCGTAGCGCACTGCATTCATTGGGCTTAGTGAGTTGCTTGGCAAGGCAAAATCGGCAGGTTGCTGCCCGGTGCGAATTGAAGGATTGTAAAAGACTCCGACACCGGCCGGCGGGACAACCAGACCGGGAGAATGTTAACGCCACTCAATGCAGGAGTTAGCGCTACAACGGCATTGTAAACGGCGCCGACACATTTTAGGTTGGCTACGCCGATCGGTATGATTGTAGACTGATTCAGGTTGGAGCTTCGAAAATACTAGTGAAAAGCAACAGCTTGACGCAATTGCGCATTCGGCCGGTCGCAACCGCCATGGCGCATCTCGTTTTCATTGCCCTGCTCGCAACTCCCTTCCTCGCACTCCTGAGGGGCTCACGGCCTCTCTATGCTGGCATGGGAGACTATCCCGCGGTCACTGCCTTGCCGGCAGGCGGGAGCGCACGCGTTTTATCGGGACGAAGGCAGGAAATCGGCAGGCAGATCATCAAGGTGGATGTCTCGCTGGTCACTGTGCCTGTGATTGTCGCCGACAGCAAGGGGAACTACATTCCGGATCTGAAGGAATCGGACTTTCACGTTTTCGAAAATGGGGTGGAGCAGAAGATCGAGAGACTCATTCCCGAAGTTGACCCATTCAACGTGGTTCTCATGATCGACAGTTCGGGCAGCACGCACTTCAAGCTCGAAGAAATGCAGAATGCTGCATCTGTTTTTGTGGACGCGTTGCGACCGCAAGACCGCCTCATGATCGTGTCTTTTGACAGTGAGGTTTACTTTGATTCAGACTTTACCGTGGACCGTGCCCGGCTGCGCCAATCCATACTCCGGGCACACAACACGGGCAGCAGGACCCGGCTGTACGACGCGCTGAACCTTGTCACGAAAAGGCGCCTCAGCCGTGTTCCAGGGCGCAAGGCGATTGTGCTCTTTACAGACGGCGTGGATAACGAGAGTTTGGAGGCGGGTTCGGCGGACACTCTGGCCACGATCGAAAAATCCGATGTACTCGTCTACGCGATTCAGTACGATACCAGGAAAGACGGCATGTCCGACCGCTTCCACGTGCCCCTGCCACCGGGGTACGTCAGCTTCAGCACACTGTATGGTCGCGCCGTCAAGTATCTAGGCAATCTGAGCAGCCACAGCGGCGGCAGGCTCTATCACGCCGAGACCATCGTCAGTCTCAAGGACGCTTTCTCGCAAATTGCCACGGAGTTGCGCCGCCAGTACACTCTTTGCTATTACCCGGCCAACCAGAAACGCGATGGCTCCTTTCGCCGCCTCCGGGTCAAAGTCGATGTGTCCGGGGCCAAAGTCCGCGCGCGCACAGGCTACCGCGCCGAAAAATCGACCGATTGACAAGCGTCCGGAAACAGCGACCCGGCTGGTGAAGCTACAGGCCGACGACGATTTTTATGAATTCAATCAACTGCTGCAGGTCGTCCAGGTCGATCGTCTCAACCAGGCTGCCGGGATATGCGACGGGAATAGCCGCAGCAAATACATCGGCGTTTGCTGTGAAGGCCCGGGCTTCCGGAAGCGCGCCGGCCGGCGCAGGCGTGAGTTTAATCCCCGGTCCTGCAACAGCCGTGGATGAGCGAAGAAGCTGGCTCGCGCCGCCCGGCGAGGTTCCGTCCGGAACCAGGACGCCGCTGTCGAGGATTTCTGATGGTTCCTTGGCGTCACGGGCGGCGGAGCGCTGAAACCCTCCCACTACCAGCACCTGTCTGGGAGAGAACCTCCGCGCCAGTCGAGCCACCCCCGAGTTGCTCATCCCGCTCTGGGTAGTCCAGGCAAAAACAACACTCTTGCCTGCCTTCACACCGTATCCCTTCAGCGCTTCCAGGAGTGCGAAGGCTCCAAATTTGCGGCTCAACATCGGACCGGCGAGGCGATTTTCCGCGAGAGAGGCAATGTCTTTTACCGCGGTCACCGGGTCGAGTATCTGCACTCCCGTCGCCAGTGCCTCCTGCCGGGAACGCGCGCCGATGTCGATCAGAAAGCGATCCAGCGTCAGGTTCTCCCTGCGTCCTCTGACCAGGTGGGAGGACGGAAGCGCAACCACGCCGTGGATCACCCCGCCCCTGGCCGCGATATCTACATAGTGTCCTTCGTGGAACTGAATAAACAGCGTGCTCGGCGCTCTTCCGCCCGGAGATGTGACTCTCAAATAGCCGTCGTCGGTAATATCCGTTACAAGAAAGCCGGGCTCATCCACCGCCGTGACCACCAGAAGCTGAGGAGCAGTGTCGCCGATCTGCACGGTCAGGTTGCCCATGTTGTCTATTTCGGATTTGGCGCCGGCTGGGAGTTGGCTTTTCAGAAACCCGATGAACTGCGACTCGCGACCTGTGACCGCCTGCACACTTGCATATCTGACAAAGGCGTCTTTGAGCTTCGGGGCGGCCTGCTGCGCCGAGGCCGCGCAAGTACACATGATAAGAAAGACGATGCATGACAAAGGATGTTTGAAGATATTCACCTGCTCCTCCGCCTGGGAAAAGTGCCGCCTGTCAGAAAGACTCCGAAATCCCGACAATCAGATCAGACAGGGCAAGCATGTCCCGGATGTCCATCACCGACACGTAGGAATGGGAGTAGATTCCCGGCCAGGACAGCGGGACATCGATCGACCCCTCCGCCAGGAAAACGGATCCGTCGTTGCCTCCGCTCGTGATCCCCCACTGCACAGGGATCTTTCGGACCTCAGCGATTCTTCTGATCCTGTCGAACACATCAGGGGGAGTGATGTTGCTGTTGTCGAAAACCCTGAGCACTGCACCTTTTCCGAGGGGCGCGTAGCCGATGTTTTTGGGATCAAAGGGGGCGTCCGACGAGACGAACGTGTCGACGGCAAGGACATATTTGGGCGAATACGTCTTCGTCAGCCCGCGAGAACCGCTCAGGCCCGTTTCTTCCTGTACTACCCAGGCAAAGCCCACGGTCTTGGGCAGAGTTTTTCCCATGAGCCGCCGAAGCGCGAGAATTTGGGCGGTGCAGCCGCCCCGGTCGTCCGTCGAACCTGCGGCCGTCTTATACTTACCGAGGGAAATAATTCTCTTCGGCTGGACGATAAAGTCTCCCTGTGCAATTCCGAGGGCTTCGGTCGCCGCCTTGCTGTTTGAACCGACGTACACAACCAGATCGTTGCCGGAATGGTCGGCGGGAGTTTGTTCCCGATAGCTCTTCCTGGGCACGATGATGCCGTCCAACACACCCGTTTTCGTGTGGATCTTGACGACTTTGCTTTCCCAGATGGTCGAATAAGATCCTCCCCTCACCCTTGTCTTGAGAGTGCCGTCCTGGCTGATCTCCGTCACCTCGAGTCCGATCTCGTCCATGTGCGCGATAAACATGATCTCCGGCTTCCCGGAGCCGAGAATCACGACGAGGTTGCCTATTTCATCCACGACAGGCTTCACATCCCTGGGCAGAAGCCCCTTGATTTCCTCCCGCACCTTGTCTTCATGAAAAGAAACTCCCGCCACCGCGATCAACTTTTGAAAGATATCCCTGGCCTCCTTCTCGGTGGATACCTGGGATAAAGAGGTAGCGGCAAGAGAGACAAATAAAAGCAGCACTACCGGCAGGCCGTGCTTGCAGGCATCTCGAAGCATGGACGACTCCTGATCCTCAGCAATGGGCAAAAGGCAAAACAGAAGGACAGTTTATTGCCAAACGTGCCGGATAGAAAGTCGAAAACTCAACACAGACAACGCGGCGCAGCCTGGCGCCCAAAACCAAACCAGCAACCATGAAACAAACGAAACTGTTTTCTTGTGTTCCGTGCATTTCATAGTTTCCACAGGCGACCCGGCAAATTGTGCCTTACAGAAGCGGGCCGCATCTGCAATCGTCGATATTTCGCCGGATTGTCGACAATTGCAGATAGGGCCCCCTGAATCAACTTGCGTCAGCGGAGAGAATAGCCTATAAGCATGTGGCAATCTGCGCGTGCCGGAGAGGAAAGGAGCGCTTCCATGAAGAAAGCATTGCGATTGTTATTCAGCCTGTTGCCGGTTCTGGTGCTGGCGGCATTTGTGGTCTCGGCGTCGGGTCAGAACCCGCCTCAGGGGACTCCGCCCCAAATGGCGCCGGATCGCAAGGCTTATGCCGAGGCCGCCGCAATCAAGGAACCCGACAAAAAGATTGAGGCGCTGGACAAGTTCGCAAAGGACTTTCCGGACAGCACGATGGTCTTCTCAGCCTATCAGGCCATTTTTGATACGCTGGTCAAAAATTACCCTGATCAAAAAGCTAGAATCCTGGAGCAAGCCTACAAGGCCGTCGACAAGGCTCCGGCCCAGGTCCAGATGAAGGCCAACCTGTTTAACTCTTTGGGCAGCCAGCTAAGCGATGCCGGCATCCTGCTTAATGAGGCGGAAACGTTCGCGAGCGCGGGCCTGGCGCTGATCGAGGGCGAACAAGCACTATCGCAGGCGAATCCTCCCCCGCAGACAAATCCGAGTACTCCGGCGAATCCGAACGCTCGTGGGAATGCAAACCCCCAGGCGAACCTCGGCCGTCTCAAGACCAATTTGCAGGTGACCCTGGGGCGCATTTATCTGAAGCAGGGGAAGCTCGATGCGGCTGAGAAAAGCCTCAAGGATGCGCTGGCGGCCAATCCGCAGCTCGCAACGGCATCTCTCGCCATTGCTGAGGTCTACAACAAACGCGGGGACAGCCATAATGCGCTCGCGGCCTACATCAATGCGGCAGCAGCCGCCAAGATGCCAATAGCCGCGCGCCAGGCATTGAACACACTCTACGCCAAGTCTCACAACGGATCCTTGGCCGGGCTCGAAGAGACGCTGGACACGAAGTATGTGGAACTCAACCCACCGCCGTTTGAAGTTGAGCCCTACAAAGCTTCGGCCAAGCGCACTGATCGCGTCGTGCTCGCCGAGGTCTTCACCGGCTCGGGCTGCCCGCCGTGTGTCGCGGCCGATCTGGCCGCCGATCTGGCGCGAGAGAGATATAGCACCCGGGAACTGGTCGTGATCATGTACCACGAGCACATTCCCCAACCCGATCCCATGACCACCCCGCAGACAACGGCACGGTTCAAGTATTATGCCGAGAGGGGGGTCCCGACACTTGCTATCGATGGAGCGACTACTGTAGGCGGCGGCGCGAGGAACGCAACGAAAGGCGTATATGATCGAATCACGAAGGAAATCGAGAAGAAGTTAGAAGTTCCCGCAGGGGCAAGACTGAATCTCAATGCGGTGATGAGCGGCAGTACGGTCAAGACCAGTGTCGTCGTGGACAAGGTGACGAGTGAATCTCCCGACCTCAAGCTCCATATCGTGCTGGTAGAGGGAAAGCTGCGCTACACGGGCGAGAATGGCGTCCGCTTTCATCCGATGGTCGTGCGCAGCATGGCCGGCACCGATGGCACCGGCGTCAGCATCAAATCCAAAGAGTCCCAAACCTGCACCTGGGATTTCGATCTCGATGCCATCAGCGCCGCGATAAAAAAACACCTCGACGAATACGAAGCGGGCGGCCATCGCGGCAACACCTTCACCTTCACTGAAAAGAAGTATGCGATCGACCCGAAGGATCTCTCGGTTGCGGCCTTCGTACAGGATGAGAAGACCAAGGCCATCCTGCAGTCTGTTCTGATTCAGATAAAGCCATAGTCCTAAAGACCGGCAGAACGCCAGGGCGCGAAACCGCCAGGAAAAACTGATCTCCTTGCGTCTTCGCGCCCTGGCGTTTCTTGCCACCTGCTCAATTTAAAGCCGTTCAGGACGCAGAGAACTGGGAAGCCCGCGCTACGGGAGCCGCTTCCAGAAGCTGTAGAAGTGCATCGCGCGCCGACTCAGCGGTCACTGCCTGCTCGGGAAGATAAGCCACCAGCCAGGCGATCTCTGTTTCCGGAACGATTTTGACCCTCTCGTTTCCGGTGATGGGTGCGTCGAGGGCGCCGAGAGCGTCGGTCAATAGCGGCTTGCCCGCCGGGTTGAAGGGACCGCGCAAGGACTCGTAGCTCTCCCCCTCCCGCCCGGCCCGGAAAACAAGCGGCGGCGTGAAGGTGCCTTCGCGCATAACGCAACAAGGTACCGCCAGATCCGCGGACAAGCAGTTGTTGATGTCGACAAGCGGGTGCAGCGCCGGCAACTCCTCCCCTTTCAGAACTCTGCGCAACAGAGCTTCCGAGGACGGACGATAACGCGTGGGATCGCAGCCCGCCGCCCGAAACAGCTTGCGCAGAGCATTCACGGTCGGGTGGCCGGCAAGACTCTCCATCGTCAGCCGGGCCCGGATCTTGCGAACCACTTCGGAGCGCAGGGCGGCCAACTGCGCTCCTCCGCCGGACACCAACTCCAGCCGAGCCCAGAACAGCGTCCATCCCTCAAGTTCCTTGATCACCTCAAACGGGGGTTTCTGCATAATCACATCCTCTGCGATTTCGCGGTTCGGTTGAGCTTCGTGGCCTGCTCGTTCGCCTCTGCCTTCATGGTCTCTTGCCGGATCCGGCCAGCAGCTCGCCCAGATACTTACCCCAGATTGCGGGATTCGAGTGGGTGCCGTGCCCGCTGGTCTGGTCGCTGATCGGGATCAGAATGTAACGGCCGCGCTTGACGCGTTTGATTTCCTTGTCCAGGATGCCGAGTTCCGGCGGGTTGACCTGATCATCGGCGGAGTTGATGGCATAGAGCGGCGCCCTGATTTCTTCCAGGTGCGGCGCCGGGTTGTAATCACGGGACGCGTCGTACTGATAGATCATGTCGTTCGCATCCAGCGATTTCAGATAAGCGTTGGTTCTGCTCTCCAGGAACGCCTCGGCTGCCACCCGGGTAGGGGCCGCCTTCTGCCACTGCAACGGACTGCTGACCATGAAGAGCATCACGTTGATGGCGCCGATCAGGCCGCGGCGCGGCGGGCTCTGGTATTCACCGTCTTTCCATTCCGGGTCATTTCGTATCGAGTCGATCATCATCTTGCGCATCATGCGGTTGCGGCCTGCGATTTCGACCGGCAGACTAGCCAGGGGCATCAGCGCATCCATGAAGTCCGGATACATGTAGCCCCAGACCCACGACATCATGCCGCCCATGGACGTGCCCATGATCAGCCGCATGTGGTTCACGCCCAGATGCCTGGTCAGCATTTGATATTGCGCCGCCACCATATCGTCATAGGTGTAATGCGGGAAGCGCATGTGCAGTCCGTCGCTCGGTTTGCTCGACCTGCCGTGCCCGATGGCGTCGGGCAGGATGATGTAATACCTGGATGCGTCCAGGAGTTGTCCGGTGCGAAACAGCACGCCTGCGAACTGGTTGTTCGGAAGGAAACTCCGGCCGTTGCCGGTGGTGCCGTGCATGATCAGCACCGCATTCTGCACCACGCCCGATGCATCCTTCGCCGGCATTCCAATCGTGGTGTAATGAAGCCTCAGCTGCGGCAGGGTCTCGCCACTCACGAACTTGAAGTTCTCGATGACATAATCCCCTTCCGTCAGGTTCGGAAAGTTGGCACCGCCCTGGCCGCCAAAGACCGGTCCCGTGAGAGACCACAATAGCGCAAATGTGGAAAGTGCACGCATCAGACGAACCTCCCTGCGAAGTGGAAGCAGCCCCCCATGCGCCGGGCCGCACCCAGTGACACATGAAAATGGAGGCGGTAAAAGCCAGCCACGAATGGCACGGCGCGGAATATCTGCAACTTAAAGCCTCAATGCAGAGGACGCAGAGGATTTTCGCTTCTGCATGACTTCTCTCCGCGACCTCTGCGACCTCTGCGTTGATCTTTTGCTTTTCTTGCCTAAATGGCACGGATCTGTGGGCAAATTGTACGAATTTCACGAATACGCCATTCGTGAAATCTGTGTCATTCGTGGCCGCTTTCCGTTCTCGAGGAGTTGTTTTCGGAACAGACTACTTCTGCTGCCTGGCCCCGAGCCGGAACTGCTTCACGGCCATTTCCACGAGCCTGCGCAACTCCTTGATCGGTTCGGGATTATCATCCACCTGCAGCCTCAGCACCACGTCGTTGTGCAACCACACGCCGCCATTCTTCTTGACGATCAACATGGCCGCCGATTCCATGCCGCGCTTGTCACCGCCCGCAGCCTGACCCGCCTCCAATGCGGCGAGCAGCCGGAGGGCAAGGTGGCCTTGAGTGTCTTCAAACGCCTTGACCATGTCGGTGACAACCGCTTCCCCGGCGAGGATGTTGCCCTGGGCCGTGCAGAACTTGCCCCCCTTGTTCCCCGCCCATGGAGTCGCCTTCGGGCCCGTATAAGCGGCATATTCTCCTTTGGGGTTCATGACTGCGAACTGCCTGCCCTGCTTTGACCAATTGCCGGGTTGTGGATCAGGATCGGATTCCCAGATTTGTCTTACGATCGCATCGGGAGCCAAACCCTTCTTCAGCAACTCGAGTGCTTGAGGTCCATAGCTGACATCCACAAAGGCCTGGGTTGCAGCAGCTCCGACACCAGCCTCGGCCCAGAGCACTCCGTTGCCGACCGAGAAAACCCGGGATTGGACGGCGCCTCCGAGTTCTCCGCTCGCCGGGTCGAAGCCGAGGATCGAAAAGGTGGCGACAGGACTCCAGAGCTCCGGCGGAATGCCCTCCCGCCCGGTCCGCTGAGCCCAGGCCAGAGCTCCCGCAAGAGACAGAAAAACCACCGATACTTTTAAAGACCTGCAGAACATAAAGCCTCCCGCAACACCCCGTTCGGTTGTGGACAGCCGCACCTCTGAGAAAAAAACCCGTGTCACCCCAGAAGCTCCATACGCGTCCGGCATTTTCTCACCTCAAGGCGGGATATGGAAGGTGTAATCAGCAGCTCACTGAGCAGTCGTTCAACATTTCGTGAACTTTTTGTGTGAATTCGACGTCAAATATAGTGCACAGTGTTTCAAAGGTACCCACATGTTCTCGGCCTTGGAGTGCGGTAACTTGCTGACTCCCTCAAAGTGTGGTGGGCGTGTCTGCTAGGCCGCGCCTCTCAACCACCAGCAAGCGTACGCACTCCAAGGACGTCGTCGCACATAAGCATCCGCACTCATAAAAGGACGGGCTCGTCAGAATGCAAATGCGCTCTTACTGGCTGAGGCTTGCGCGCGCAGAAAGGCCCAGCGAAACGAACCCGAACTGAATGAAAAGGGCGAAGAGCCAATTGGGAAGCGTCATGGCCAGTGCCCTCTGCCAGCGTGTCGCCGCCACTCTGGAGAGGCCAACCGTGAGCAGGATCACGTACCAAAACTCGAAAGGGTTGATGTTCCCGAGCAGGAAGGACCAGGCCGGCGGCAGGCGCGGCATCAGCAGGTTGAAGCCGATCGCGATATTCAAAGCCTCCGGATGATTGAGAGCTTCTTTGCCCCGCAGCCAGAGGACCAGCAGAAGGGTCGTGTCCCTGAAGAGAATCGGGATGTACGAGTACGCGACGACGCTCAGCACGCGCGAAAAATCAGCCTTGGCCAGAAACAGCTGGGACGTGAGCCAGAGCGTTAATGCGAACAAAAACCACCTGAGAAAAAGCAGCAGCGGCATGAAGGCCGCTGCCCATCGTTGCGTGCTCCACATCAAGTCCACTCCCGCGGCCACCTGATCCTGAGGTGTGCCCGCGGCCCGCATTTGACGGCCGGCCCATTCGATACTCCAGGGCGCCTGCAGAAGCACGAGCAGCGCAAATGACAAACCGAGAATGCACAACGGCAGCAGATAGCTCGGTCCGTCGAAATCGCGCGCAAAGGCCGACCGCGGCGCATGGATTACTTCGAAGAAAGTTGAAGTCCGGGCGGCAACCCAACCTCGCGGCTTTACCATTTTGACACCACGTTGGAACGAAAATCTGGGAGTGCGCGCCGATTTGCGGAGCATGCAGGCAACTCATTCAGAAGCACGGAAACAAACCAGCTCTCGTGATTCCTGTGGATCAACCGGTCCGACGGTGATTCCGCCGGCCAAACCAGCGACCGCGTTGCCAGGCACCCCTTCCCGGGCTGCAAAAAAGCAGGATTTCTCCTCTCCAGACCGTCTGGAGATTGCAGACCGATATTCCGAGCCTGCCCCGGACCGGGTCCAGTATCTGTATTTCTGCCGCAGGACTCCGACTTGCCATAACGACAAAGTGGTTGCGGCGCAGCAACAGAACGGCCGGGAGCGGGATATCGTGCAGATCCTGAAGGGCCAGCCGCCAGCCAGCGCAAAGCAGGCCCTCCGCTTCGGCGAGTTTCTTGATACTCAGCATGGTGGTGCCCTCCGGTCCGTCAGCCAAACGCTGCAGAAGCAGCCCGTAATCCAAAGAAATGCCGAAGTGATCGAAGATCATTTTCAGCGCCGCGCCCCCGCAATCGTTGTGCGCCTGCTGGAAGAAGACCCCCTCACGTCCCAGGTATCGGGCCCCGCCCAGGAAGTGGTGGGGAAACCATAGGGCGCTGGCTGCAGTTGTCACCGAGGCCATAGTCGCCACCACGGACCGGAGATCAGGCCTATCAGTCTCGCGCAGGAACCGGGGTCAAAATGTCCGAAAAGCCGGCGTCGACTCGCTGCCGGTCTCCCCCGAGCATCTTGCGGAAGAGCATTTCTTCGTCATGGGCGTTGCGTTGACCCGTTCGCGCGTACCGCACCTGTCCTGCTGGATCAATCCAGTAAAGCGCAGGAGTGACCAATTTCCGCACTTTCGCAAGAAACCTGCCCTCTGGATCGATGTAAATAGGAAACGGCGCCCGCATTCCGCCGGAGTCGGAACCGGTCGAAAGCAGCGCGATTCTCACCTCGGGGAACGAAGGTGCGATGGAGGCCAGGCTGCGAATCTCGAGCCGGCAGGACTCGCAGCCGGGCTGGAAAACGACCAGCAAGGTCGGTGAGCCGCGCCAGGAGCCGGTATCAATCGAAGACCGGCCCACGGGCTGCAACCGGGCATGAGGAACAGCGTCTCCCGGGTGCAAACCCTGGAATCCCTTCAGCGATTTCTGGGCCAGCACCAGGAACAACGCGGGCATAACAGCGAGAACCACAAGGAGGGCCATCCACAACTTGCGTTTTCTCATGGCGACCCTATTGTTTCGCAGCACACGTCAATATTTCATGCCATGGCGGGAACCGCGAGATTTTCTACTGCGAAAACACCTCTCAAAAATGAAAAGCAGCCACGAATGGTGCAAATTTCACGAATGGAGGCATTCGTGAAATTCGCGCCGCTCGGGGCTGCCTTTGAATTCAATAAACAGTGATGCGACCGCCAGAGATGCGTCGCATCGGGCAATGTCATTTGAGCGTCACGATATGCACCGTGCCGTCTCCGTATTTCTTGGCCAGTCCGTCGATGGTTCGGCCTCCGAACTTGGCTGCCATGGCGTCGATCGTCGGCTGGTTGGGCAGCAGCTTGTCGGCTCCTGCTCTGCATTCCTCGATGTTGCCGGCAACCATGATGACCATGTCACTCGGCCGCAGGTACTTCTGCGCCACTCGCTTGATGTCGGCGAGCGTCACTTTTTCGTACTTGGCCAGGTAAGTCTCATAATAGTCCGCGGGGCGTCCGTTGAACTCGAGGCTCGCAAAAGCCTGCGCGATGGCGCCGATGTCCTGGAAAATGGGCTGCGAGGGAAATGCATTGATGCGGGCGGATTTTGCCATTTTCAGATCCGCTTCGCTGACATCCCCGTTGCGCATCCCTTCAATCAGATCCATCATCAGCTGTGTGGCAAACACCACGGTGGAGTTCTTCGTCTGACAGGACGCCGTAAACGTCCCGGGGTACAAGATTCCACCGCCACCGCCTCTGCCGCCACCGCCTCCGAAGCTCGAGCTGGTCGAGTAGGCGAGTCCGTTGTCGGTGCGCACGACTTTGGTGATGCGGGAGGAAAACGAACCTCCGCCGAGGATATAGTTCATGAGGTCGACCGCCGGATAATCGGGATCGTCCGTCTTCAGGCCGAGATGCCCCATCCGGATGATGCCCTGGTTCGGGCTGGCCCCTTCCGGCTGTACCATGTAAACGCCGGCCTTTGATGCCTGCTGAACCTTCGGAACCGGCACGACGGCTTTCTCCGCCTTGCGCCATTTCCCGAAGGTGGCTTCGAGCTTTTTCAGCATATCAGCCTTATTGAAGTCGCCCGAGACCACCAGGATGGCGTTGCTAGCGCCCCAATATTTGTTGTACCAGGCGACCAGATCATCGCGCGTGATACCGTTGATCCCGGCCTCGGTCCTCTGGGCGGTGATCGGCGTGTCTTTCCCGTAGATCAGTTCCTCATAGACCCGGCCGGCAACAGTGCCGACATCCCGGTTCCGGTTTCGGATCGGGGGGATCGCCGAGTCCTTTTCGCGTCTAAGCCTGTCTTCCGGGAAGGCCGGGCTGCTCAGGACATCCATCCAGATCTTCAGGCCTTCGTCGAGGTAGCGCATATGGATCGAGAGGCTCTTAGCATCCCCGCCGCCGCCACCTCCTCCTCTGCCGCCGCCCCTGCCGCCGGCGCCACCACCGCCGCCAAGGCTTCCTCCGAGGAAGTCCATGCGCTCGGTAATTTGATCGCCACTCATGGTGGTGCTGCCGCCCGAACGCATGACCGAGGAGGTGAAGGAATCCACACCCAGCTTGTCTTTAGATTCAAGAAATGGTCCGGTCTTGACCATGAGCGTGCCGTTGAACCAGGGAATCTCGTGATCCTCCGAGATGTAGACGACAAGCCCGTTCGACAGCGTCGTCCGGAAGTCCGCGGCCTTCGGGATTTTGAAGTTGAGAGGGGGGTAGGTGAACTGCTCCGGGCGCGGACCTTTGGGCGTCTGTGCGGCTTTCGTGGGTGCCTGCGCGGCTTTCGTGGGTGCCTGCGCATTCTGCTGGGCTTGTGTGATAGCCCCGGCAGCCACCGCGAATGCGAGCACGGCCAGCATAAGCAATAAGGTAAAATATCGTTTGAACATCGTCATATCCTTTCCGGAAAGTGCGGCGCCGCTGCTACTTTTCCCGCTCCATCACGCCGGTCACGCTGTTGTCCCGGGTGAAGTATTTCTTGGCCACTCGCATCAGGTCCGCCGGTGTCACAGCCATGCGCTGCTTGAACTGTTCGTCGATGAACTGCCACTTGTAGGCGATTTCCATCCGCATCAGCTGCCCGGCAATGCCGGTGCCTGCCAGACTCTGCAGGAAGGCAGATTCCGTGCGGTTCTTTACCCGCTGGAGCACCTGCGGGTCACACGGCGTGACTTTGGCATCCTCGATGTAAGTCCACAGTTCCTTTTCCAGCTGATCCAGAGGAATCACGGTGTTGTTCGCGACCTCCTTGGCCGTTGCCCGAAACGTAAACCGGCCGTCATACTCGGACTCCGAGGCGCTGGCGCTTACGGAAGTCGCGTGCTCATTCTTCATCACCATCTCCGAATACATCTTGCCGGATCGATTGCTGATCACCTGGCCGAGCATGTACAGGGCCGAGATGTCGTCATGCCAGATCGGCGGGATGTGGAACAGGACCGTGACATACGGATTGGTGGCAGCCCTTCCGATCACGCGCTTTTCAATATAAGGCACCTTGAAATCCGGGCCGTTGACCTTGCGGTAGTATTCAGGCGAGGGCTCCTCGGTGCGCACGCGGGGAGCCGAACCCGGCGGATTCTTGATCGAACCGAAGTACTTGGTAATCAACGCCATGGTAGGTTCCACGTCCACCCCGCCTGCCAGCACCATGACGGCGTTGTCGGGACGGTAATACTGGGCGCGATAGGCCTTCAGCTCATCTTTGGTGATGTGAGCGAGATCCGACATCCAGCCCACCACCTCCCAGGTGTAGGGCGTGGCGGCATAGAAAGTCGCGTTCAGCTGTTCGTTGAAGAAGAAGCCGGCGCCATTTTCGCTCATCCGGCGTTCTTCCACTAGCACATCCCGTTCCGCATAAAACTCACGGAAAACCGGGTTCACCAGCCGGTCGGCTTCCAGGGCCATGAAGAGTTCCAGTTTGTTCTTGGGCAGCGTCACATAGTACTGGGTCACCTCATTCCCGGTCGAAGCATTCAGGCCGGTGCCGCCCGCTTCCTGGTAAGCGCCCCAGATCTCTTCACTGACGATCGTCTCGGCTCGTTCTTTCGCGATCAGGTCGGACACCTGCTTCTTGAGCGCGATGATCTTGTTTTCGTCGCACCCCTTCACCTTGGTTTCCTCTTTCACAATCTGGGCTTCCAGAGCATCAATCTGCGCGTTCAACTGATTATCCAGCGCGAGGGTGCCCGGCTTGATCCCCATCGTCTGGGTGCCCTTGAACATCATGTGCTCGTGCATGTGGGAGATACCGGTGATGCCGGGGCGTTCGTTCACCGATCCCACGCGGAATGCCAGAGTGCAGCGCACGGTCGGGATTTCCGGCCGCCTGACAATCAAAACCTTCAGCCCGTTGGGAAGATCCTTTTCAATTACCTGCTTTGCGATGCTGAGTTCTTGAGCCGCCAGGGGCAAAACCCAGACGCACAGAACCAGCGGAAGCAACAGAATTATGGGTGCGTATCGTCGACGTGTCATCTCGACCATCTCCTCGAAAGCGGTTCTAAGGGATTTTTCCCGCCGAGCCTAGCCCTTTTGAAGCGCAGTTTCAATCATTTTCAGGAGCTTCGCCGGCAGGCGTGGAGAGCACGGCAGGAACGTGGAGGCGGGCCACGAAATGCACGAAAAGAATTCGCTTTTTTCGTGCATTTCGTGGCTGATTCAAACCGAGGGCTACTTGAGCGGCACGATGTGCACCGTGCCGTCTCCGTACTTCTTGGCCAGTCCGTCGATCGTACGGCCGCCGAACCTGGCCGCCATGGCATCGATGGTCGGCTGGTTCGGCAGCAGTTTGTCCGCTCCGGCCCGGCATTCTTCGATATTGCCGGCCACCATGATGATCAACTTATCCGGCTGCAGCCATTTCTGCGCCACGCGCTTGATGTCTGCAAGCGTCACCTTCTCATACTTGGCCACATAGGTGTCGTAGTAATCCATCGGCTGGCCGTTATATTCCAGAGACGCAAAATTCTGCAGAATGGCGCTGCGCGAGGAGAATCTCGACGGGAAGGAGTTCAACCGCGCCGTTTTGGCAAAGCTGAGGTCCTTTTCACTCACCTGGCCTGCCCGCACTCCCTCGATGAGGTCCATCATCAGCTGAGCGGCGAAAACGACCGTCGAGTTCTTGGTCTGGCAGAAGGCCATGAATGATCCGGGATACAGCACTCCTCCCGGAAAGCTCGACATGGCCGTGTAGGCTAGCCCGTTGTCGGTGCGCACCACTTTTGTAATACGCGAGGAGAATGAGCCGCCCCCCAGGGTATAGTTCATCAGGTCGACTGCCGGATAGTCCGGATCGTTCTGCGTGATCCCCAGGTGGCCGATCTGGATAATACCCTGGTTGGGGATCACCTCGGGCTGGACCATGTAAACGCCCGCCTTTGCTACCTGTTGCACCTTGGGGATCGGCGGCACCGCCTTTTCTGCCGTGCGCCACTTCCCCAGCGTGGCCTCCAGCTTCTGCAGCATCTCAGCCTCTTTGAAGTCGCCGGTAACCACCAGAATGGCATTGTTGGCGCCCCAATATTTCTTGTGCCATGCAATCAGGTCGTCGCGCGTTATGCTGTTGACGCCGGCCTCGGTCCTCTCGGCGGTGATCGGCGAGTCTTCCCCGTAGATGAGCTGGCTGAAGGCCCGGCTGCCGACCTGCGAGACGTTCTTGTTGCGGTTCCGGATTGAAGGCAGCGCCAAGTCCTTCTCGCGCCGGAGCTTATCCGCCGGGAAAGCGGGATTGGTCAGGAGATCCATCCAGATCTTGAGCCCCTCGTCGAGGTGCCGCATATGGATGGACAGGCCGTTTGGTGAAACGGACCCGGCTAGAAAATCCATGCGCTCATTGATTTGCTCACCCGTCATGGTAGTGGTGCCGCCCGAGCGCATGACAATGGAAGTGAAGCTGGCCACTCCCAATTTGTCCTTAGGCTCGAGAAATGGTCCGGTCTTGACCATCATGGACGCATTGAACCATGGGATGTCGTGATCTTCAGCGATGTAAACCACGAGGCCGTTCGAGAGCGTCCTCCGATAGTCGGCAGCCTTGGGGGGCTTAAAGTTGAGCGGCTGATATTTTAACCGCTCCGGGCGTGGTCCCTGGGGCACCACTGCGGTCTTCGCGGGCGTCTGCACGCCTTTGGCCGGCGTCTGCGCGCCTTGGGGCGCCTGTGCGATTGCGGCGGTTACTACCGCGAGCACAAGCAGGGCCGGAATCAGCGATGAAGTGTAGATTCGTCTGAGCATCGTCATATCCTTTCCGGAAAGTGCGGCGCCGCCGCTACTTTTCCCGCTCCAGCACGCCGGTGACGCTGTTTTCCCGGGTGAGGTATTTTTTGGCAACCCGCATCAGATCCGCCGGTGTCACGGCCATGCGTTGGTTGAACTGCTCCTCGATAAATTGCCACCGGTAAATGATTTCCATTCTCTCCAGTGATCCGGCGATGTTGGTACCTGCCAGGCCGCGGAGATAGGAGGCCTCCCACGAGTTTTTCACCCGCTGGAGCACCAGGTCATCGCACGGCGTCACCTTGGCATCCTCGATGTAATTCCATAGCTCCTTCTCGAGCTGGTCCATTGGGATGACCGGCTCGTTCTTGATCTCCTTGGCCTGCGCCTGCAGCCGGAAACTGCCGCTGTATTCCGAGGTGGATGCCGCAGCCATTACAGCGGTGGCGTGCTCGTTCTTCAGCACCATGTCCAGATACATTTTGCCGGTGCGCGCGCTCATCACCTGGCCCAACATCGACAGAACCGCCACGTCGTCGTGCCAGACCGGTGGGATGTGAAACATGATCGTGACGTACGGGTTGGTGGCGGCTTTGCCAATGACGCGCTTCTCAATATAGGGTACCTTGAAATCCGGGCCATTGACCTTGCGGTAGTATTCGGGTGAGGGCTCTTCGGTGCGCACGCGCGGCGCCGTGCCAGGAGGGTTCTTGATCGAGCCGAAGTATTTGGTGATCAGCGCCATCGTCGGCTCAACGTCGATATCGCCCGCCAGCACCAGCACCGCGTTGTCGGGACGGTAAAACTGCGCACGATAGGCCTTCAGCTCATCTTTGGTGATATGACTGAGATCGGACATCCACCCGACTACCGACCATGTGTATGGAGTGGCCGCGTTGAAGGTGGCGTTGAGCTGCTCGTTGAAGAAAAAGCCCGGACTGTTTTCGCTCATCCGGCGCTCTTCGACCAGCACGTCGCGCTCGGAATAGAACTCGCGGAACACGGGATTCACCAACCGGTCCGCCTCCAGCGCCAGGAACAGTTCCACCTTGTTCCTGGGGAGCGTCACATAGTAGTGAGTCATCTCGCTCCCCGTTGAGGCATTGAGGCCGGTGCCTCCCGCCTCCTGGTAGGCGCTCCAGATTTCCTCGCTCGCGATCGTCTCGGCCTTTTCTTTCGTGATCAGGTCGGACACCTGCTTCTTGAGCGCAACGATCTTGGCGTCATCACGCCCTTTGATCTTGGACTCCTCCTTGACGATCTGGGCTTCCAGGGCGTCGATCTGCCGGTTGTATTCATTATCCTTCTCGAACGTGCCCGGCTTGATCCCCATCGTCTGGGTGCCCTTGAACATCATGTGCTCGTGCATGTGCGAGATGCCGGTGATCCCGGGCCGCTCGTTCACTGAACCGACACGGTACGCGAGGTAGCAACTCACCAGGGGCGCAACCGAATCCTTGACCATGAGGACCTTGAGCCCATTGGGCAGCGTACGTTCGATCACCTTGTTCATCAGGCTGGTTTGCTGTGCCGCAAGCGGGGTGAGCCCGAGGCCCAGAACCAGCAAAAGCAAAACAATTGGGGGTGCAAATCGTCGATGTAGCATTTCGAGCTTCTCCTCGGAAACGGATCTATCGGATACCGATCTATAGGAATTAGCGGTCCGAGCCTAGCGCTTTCAGACTGCCCTTTCAATCATTTTCCTGAGACAGCAGCCATTCAGACACCGAGAGCGGAAACCTGCCGCGAAACGTAGACTTGGACTTGGACCCGGACTTTGACGTGGAACTGGAGGATCCTGCATTCCCGTTGTCTCAGGTTTATTCTCCGCGGCTGGGTTGGATTCCCTGAGTCCACGTCAACGTCGAGGTCCAGATCCCAGTCCGTGTGTTCCCCGTGGCAACGCCAACCTCATTACTGTCTGAACGGTAAAAAATCCGCGTCAGTTGTACCTCTTTGGGCCAGAGGTTTGCTATACTTACCGGTTTTGGATTCATGCAGGGGACCAAGGGGAACGGCAACATGTATCAGATCATCAAGCGAGAGCAGTTCGGCCCGGTAACGTTCTTATGGGAGGTCCTGGCACCCGACGTGGCACAGGCCTGCCAGCCGGGGCATTTTGTCATGCTTCGGATCGACGAAACCGGGGAGCGCATCCCGCTTACGGTCGCAGACTTCGACCGCGGACGCGGCACAGTTACGATTGTCGTCCAGGCGGTCGGCAAGACCACCTTCCAGATGATGGCTATGCCGGAGGGCGCGTCGATTCTTGATTTCATTGGCCCGCTGGGTGTGGCATCTCATCTCGAGAAGGTGAGGAAAGCCGTGCTCGTGGGAGGCGGCCTCGGGGTTGCTCCCGTATTCCCGCAATTGCGGCGACATAAGGAACTTGGCTCCTACACAATTTCCGTGATCGGCTTTCGCAGCAAGAACCTCATGTTCTGGGACGACCGCTTCTCGCGGTTTTCGGACGAATTCCGGGTAGCAACCGACGACGGCACATTCGGCACCAAGGGCTTTGTCACCGTCGTACTCGAGCAGGTCCTCAAGGATCATAGTGACATCGAAGAAGTTATTGCCATCGGCCCTCTGCCGATGATGAAGGCTTGCTCCGAGCTCACACGTGCGCGCGGCATCCGCACCATGGTCAGCCTGAACTCGATCATGGTCGACGGCACGGGCATGTGCGGATCGTGCCGCGTCACGGTAGGCGGCAAGGTGCGATTCGCATGCGTCGACGGGCCCGACTTTGACGGGCACGCCGTAGCCTTCGACGAGCTGATGCTGCGCCAGAAGCGTTTTGAATGCGAGGAGCAGGAGTGCCTGAAACGCTACCGCGCCGAAGCGGAGAAACTGGCCAGTTTCGGACAGGGCGGCACGAATCCCGCCATTGTGCAGGCACGCCAGCGCGCTTTCTCCGCAGAAATCCCTGCCGTTCCGACCCCGGTTCCTCCTCCGGAACCGGACGCGCCGCGCGTGGTCAAGAGCATCCGCACCATCGCGCCCAAGCGCACGCCGATGCCCGAGCAGCCCGCTGGGAGGCGCGTGACCAACTTTGATGAAGTCGCACTCGGATACAATCTGGACATGGCTCTTGTCGAGGCCGATCGTTGTCTCCAGTGCAAGAAACCCAAATGCGTTCCCGGTTGCCCGGTCACGATTGACATCCCGGGTTTCATCGCAGCACTTGCCCGCAAGGATCTGCAGGAATCCTATCGCATTCTCAAAGATGCCAACGCCCTCCCGGCCGTGTGCGGGCGGGTCTGCCCCCAGGAAGTCCAGTGCGAGGCAACCTGCGTGGTCGGCAACAAGCTGGAGCCGGTGGCTATCGGCCGGCTGGAGCGTTTCGTTGCTGATTTTGCCGCCGGCCGCGGATGGGACAAGGCTCCTGAAGTGAAACCCACTGGCCTGAGGGCCGCCATCGTCGGCTCCGGGCCCGCCGGCCTCGCTTGTGCAGGAGACCTGATCAAGGCAGGAGTCGATGTGACGGTTTTTGAGGCCCTGCACGTCGCCGGCGGCGTCCTCAAATACGGCATTCCGGAGTTTCGTCTCCCCAATGACACGATCGATATTGAAATCGATGCCCTTGCCAGGAGAGGGGTGAAGTTTGAGCTCGATCGTATCATCGGCAAGGTTTTCACCATACCTCAACTCATGGGCGAGATGGGATTTGACGCCGTCTTCGTCGGCACCGGGGCAGGCAGCCCTAAATTCATGGGCATACCCGGCGAATCATACAACGGCGTTGTATCAGCCAACGAACTCCTGACACGCATCAACCTCATGCAAGGATTCCGGCAGCCGCTTTACGACACGCCGGTGGGCATGGGCAAGCGTGTGGCGGTCATCGGCGCCGGCAACACCGCCATGGACGCGCTGCGCGTGTCGCTGCGCATGGGCGCCGAGCAGGTCTACCTGGTCTACCGGCGCAGCATCAAGGAATCCCCGGCGCGGGCTGAGGAACTCCACCACGCCATCGAAGAAGGGGTGATCTGCAGGTGGCTCACCAACCCCGTGCGCATCCTCGGCAACGATGCCGGCTGGGTGACCGGAATGGAGGTCGTTGAGATGGAGTTGGGTGAACCGGACGATTCAGGCCGCCGGCGCCCGGTCCCGAAGCCCGGCAGTGAGTACATCCTTGACGTCGACATGGTGGTCTGCGCTCTCGGCACCACCGCAAACCCCATCATTGCGCAAAGCACACCCGGCCTCAAGGTGAACCGCTGGGGCTACATTGAAGTCGACGAAGCTACAGGCATGACTTCCGTGCCGGGACTCTTCGCCGGCGGCGACATCGTCACCGGCGCAGCTACCGTGATTCTGGCCATGGGAGCCGGCCGGCGTGCCGCCCGCGGCATGCTTCAGTACCTCGGGTTGCAGCAACCTGCAGCACTGAATGTGCAGGTGGAATCCGAATAGCGACCATTCATGGAGGAATTGTGATGGCTTCAACCTGCCCCAAATGTCATCAGGTCATCGAGGACGACAGTGTCTGCTGCGCCGAGGTGAGGTACACGTGGAAGTGCAAGGCCTGCGGCAAGCTCTCGACCGGTTTCGTCGTACCCTACGGCAGGTGTTTCCTGTGCGGCGGCGAAAACGAAGTGGTCGAAGGATATAAGGGCGCGCATCCGGATCAGGTCGCCATTGTGCGTGAAGCCGTGCAGTACGAGATCGACATGTACCAGTTCTACCGGCTCGCCATGCAGCGGACAGCCAACCAGGAACTGCATGCTATCCTGGACGAGCTCTACCACAAGGAACAAGACCACCTGGATGAACTCGAGGACAAGTACCACATCCACCTCGATCCGCAGCTGCGGGAGCTGCCCGACCGTGCGGAAGCCCTGCTGTCCCAATGGATCTTCAGAGGCATCGATTTTGCCGACGCCGAACGTCATGTTCTCGCGGTTTATGACAAGGCAATCGCCATGGAACGGCGTACGCGTGACCATTTCCAGGCGCGCGCCGATGCCTTTGAACCCGGGCCGCAAAAGGAGATCTACCGGGAACTCGCAGCCGAGGAAGAAGAGCACGTCAGCATCCTGGAGACCGAGCGCGAACAGTTCCTGCGGCCCTGAATCAAGAGCCAACCCGAAAATTCCCACATCCGACCTCCAACCTGAAAACAGTTCGGTGAAATTGGCCCACTTGGTCATGTTCATGCGTCGTTGGGTGCGCCTCGGTGTATGCGAGACTCCTTCGAAAATAATGGTGAAATGCACCAGCTCAACGCAGAGGATGGGGAGTTGAGCAGAGAGCGGGGAGAGTTCGCGTTCGAGGCTGACAGCTCCCGCCTCCTCTGCGTTGAGCCGTTGGGGTCGGAGACAGGCAAAAACCATTGAAACCAAGCCCGGAAGAATCTATCTTTGACAAGGCCCTCCGCGAACGACGGCCTGCACATTTAACACGCAGCAGTATGTGAAAGGAAAGAGAAGATGGCTGACATGGACGGCTCTGCCGCCACGAAAGACTTTTACACCGACATCCCGGCCCGTAGCGAGGCATTTTTTCTCAAGGGCTCAAACTCACTCGATTGGGGAATGCAAAACCGCCTCGCGCGCATTTTCAGCCCTGCCTCGGCTCGTACCGTCATGCTGGCCATTGATCATGGTTACTTCCAGGGACCCACGACCGGCTTGGAACGGGTGGACGTCAGCATCGTGCCGCTGCTGCCTTACACCGACGCACTCATGCTTACGCGCGGCATGCTGCGCTCCACCATCCCTCCCTCCTATACGAATGGCATCGTCTTAAGGGCGACGGGCGGAGCCAGCATCCTGAAGGAGCTGTCGAACGAACAGCTCGCGGTCGACATCGAGGACGCCGTCAGGCTCAATGTTTCGGCGGTGGCCGTGCAGGTGTACATAGGCGGGGAATACGAGACCCAGACCGTGCACAACCTGACACGCATGGTGGATCTTGGAAATCGCCATGGGGTTGCGGTCCTGGGCGTCACCGCGATAGGCAAGGAACTGACGCGTGATGCCAAGTATCTGCGCCTTGCCTGTCGGATCTGCGCCGAGCTTGGAGCTCACTTCGTAAAGACTTACTATTGCGCCGAGGGATTTGAGACCGTCGCCGCCTCCTGCCCGGTTCCGCTGGTCATGGCGGGCGGCAAGAAGCTGCCCGAATTGGAGGCGCTGAAAATGGCCTGCAACGCGATCAACGCGGGAGCGGCGGGTGTCGATATGGGGCGCAACATCTTCCAGTCGGATGCGCCGGCCGCCATGATTCAGGCGGTACGGAAAGTGGTCCATGAGCTCATGAAGCCCGAGCAGGCATATGACCTCTATCAGACGCTGAAGAAACAAAAGCGCTAAGATCGAGAGCCTCGATGGAAAGCAGATGGTCGGACACAAAAGCCGCGGAATATATTGAACGCTATGGGCCCAGGTGGGGCGAGGATCTGGCCCTGCGCACCTATCTGGGAGCGTTGATCGGGGCCGACGATCGTTTAGTCCTTCATGGCGGCGGCAACAACTCGGTAAAAACCTCGCTTACCAACATCCTGGGGGAAAACCGCTCAATCATTTTCGTGAAGGCTTCGGGAATCAACATGGCCGCCATCGAACCCGAAGGCTACACAGCCCTGGACCTCGAACATCTGAAGAGACTGCGCGCGCTGCCGGATCTCACCGATGAGGACATGCGCAACGAGTTCCAAACCCACCTCTGCAACTCGCGTGCATCCGCCCCGTCGATCGAGACACTGGCGCATGCATTTATTCCGAAGAAGTTCATCGATCACACGCATGCCGACGCGATTCTAGCCCTCACCAACCAGCGGGAAGGAGAGAGCCTGGTGCGCGAGGCTTTGGGTCCGGAGGTGTTGATCCTGGACTACATCACCCCGGGTTTCAAGCTCGCGCGAGCCGCCGCCGACGCGTTCGCTGCGAAGCCGCAGAGCAACGCCATGGTGTGGATGTGTCACGGGCTGGTGAGCTGGGGCGACACGGCGCGCGAGTCCTATGAAGCGACCATTTCCCTCATCACCAAGGCGGAAGAGTACCTCACCCGGCATGCGCGTCATCCGCTGGTGGTCCAAGTATCCACACCGCTCGACGTCGCCAGGAAGCGATATGTCGAAATCGCGCCGTCCGTGCGCGGGCTGCTCGCGTTGCCGAGCGGCGATCCGGACCGGCCCTACGCGCGCACCATCCTTCAGCCTCTGATCACACGCCCGGTGCTCGACTTCGTCGACTCGGACCACGGCCGGGAGTTCGCGCTCACACCTCCGCTTACTGCCGATCACCTGATACGGACCAAGGCACTGCCTTTGTGGGTCGATCATCCTGATTACGACCGTATCGAGAACTTGCGGGAGCAGATTGCGACGGGGATTCGTGATTATGCGGCATCCTACGATGCCTACATCGAGCGGCACAGCAGTCAAATGCCCAAGGGGGTAACGCGCCTCGATTCCTTCCCCCGCCTGATCCTCATGCCCGGGATCGGAGCGTTCTGCTCAGGCAAGAATGTTTACGCCTCCGGCATCGTGCGGGACATCGCCGAGCATACGCTGTCGGTCAAAGCGCAGATCGCCGCCATGGGAACTTACCTCGGGAGTGATGAGAGCGACCTGTTCCACATGGAGTACCGCCCCCTTCAGCATGCCAAGCTCACGGCGGAACCAGAACTCCCCCTGGGCCGTCATGTGGCGCTGGTCACGGGTGCCGCAGGCGCGATCGGATCCGGCATCTGCCAGGCGCTCCTCGAACAGGGGTGCAATGTGGCAGCCACGGACCTTGCAGTCGAAAACCTTACGTCCCTCACCAACGAGCTGAGCCCCGCCTTCGGCCCCCACATCATCGGGGTGCCGCTCGACGTGACCGATCCACAGTCTGTGGCACAGGCGTTTGACGTCATCAGCAGCACCTGGGGCGGCGTGGACCTCGTGGTGGTGAGTGCAGGTGTGGCATTGGTCTCCTCGCTCGAGGAGATGGACTTGGAGGCGTTTCGCCGGCTGGAGCGGGTCAACACGGAGGGCACACTCCTGGTCCTGCGAGCGGCCGGACGCCACTTCCGGACGCAGGGCACGGGCGGCGACATCGTTCTTATTTCGACCAAGAATGTCTTCGCGCCCGGTGCCAAGTTCGGCGCTTACAGCGCCACCAAATGCGCGGCACATCAGCTTGCGCGCATCGCCAGCCTTGAGTTCGGCGCCATCGATGTGCGCGTCAACATGGTCGCGCCCGACGCCGTTTTTTCCAGCGGAACGCGCAAGTCCGGCTTGTGGGCGGAAGTCGGCCCCGACCGCATGCGCTCCAAGGGCCTCAAAGCCGAAGAACTCGAGGAGCATTACCGCAGCCGCAATATTCTCAAGGCGCGCGTCACCGCGCGGCACGTGGCCAACGCCGTTTTGTTCTTTGCTACACGCCAGACACCTTCAACCGGGGCCACGATACCCGTCGATGGCGGCCTCCCCGATGCAACCCCGCGGTAGCGGGATGCTCCGGCCGTGGAGTGCGCGGCTGGCTGCCGCCTTCATTTTGTGCGCCGGTAATGTAACTCAATTGAGGCTAGGGGGCGGGCGATGAATACCATGAAACAGACGCGCCTATCCGCACTTTCAGCCGGTCTTTGTTTGAGCCTGGCCGTGTTTGCCGTTCGAGCGAATCCGTCGGACTGCACCAGGACATCCGTAGGCCTGATCCCGCTCACCGATCTCGGAGCCGGCTATTATCAGGGAAAACAGGGCGGACTCTATCCGGGAGGAAGCAACATGCGTCCGGCCGCCCATGAGGCGGCGGGGCTTGCCGCCGCACGCGCGCTCCGCCCGCTCGATGCCCGTGGACTGCCCGATGACACCCAGGGCAAGATCGTTTTGATCTCTGTCGGCATGTCCAACACCACCATGGAGTTTTCCACTTTTAAACCCATGGCCGATGCAGATCCAGTCAAGAATCCCAAGCTGGTGATTGTGGACGGCGCTCAGGGCGGGATGACCGCGCGCATTATTTCAGATCTCACAAATCCGAATGGACAGAAATACTGGGCTACCGTCGACGCGCGCCTGGGGGCGGCCGGTGTGACTGCAGCTCAGGTCCAGGCAGCCTGGGTGAAGGAAGCGGATGCACAGCCGACAGGATCTTTCCCCGGTGATGCGCTCGCTTTGAAAAATGAATTTGTCACTATTTCGCAAATCCTGACAGCGCATTTCCCCAATATCCGGCTCGCCTACTGGTCCAGCCGCATCTACGCAGGATATGCCTCGACCGCGCTCAATCCTGAGCCTTACGCCTATCAATCCGGGTTCGCGGTTAAATGGCTGATCGAGGATCAAATCAATGGATCGGCAGCGCTGAACTTCAATGCGGAGGCCGGCCCCGTCAAGTCGCCCTGGCTCGCATGGGGACCCTATTTGTGGGCCGACGGCCTGAATGCCCGTCGCGACGGCCTGATCTACAAGTGCTCGGACCTCTCTTCCAGTGACGGCACTCATCCAGCCTCACCCGGGGCGCGCGAGAAGGTCGCACGGTTGCTGCTCGACTTCCTCAAGAGCGACAGCACTGCGAAACCATGGTTCCTCAGGGACGAGAAGATCGCATCATTTCTGCTGTTTCCGGCGCTCGTCGACAGGGATCGAAGCACCATGGCTCCCGGCAGCAGAGTCTTTACGGGAGTCGCAGTAACAAATCTCGATGCCGTCGACGAGACCCTGACATTTACAGCCTTGGACAAAACCGGCAACCTGATCAACGGCCCGGGCATAGAAAACCCGAAACTGCTGCCGCTGCCAGCCCGAGCCCAGCTCCCGCGGCTGGATTTTCAGATCTTCGGCGATCAGATCGCGACGGAGGATCGAGTGGGCTGGTTTCGGGTCGACAGTACCGGCCCCAACATATCCGGCTTTTTTCTGATTTTCGATGATGCCCTGTCTGTCTTTGACGGCGCGAATGCGGTCCTGCTCGGCACCAGTTCATTCATCCTGCCCGACATTGCCGACAGTGCGGGTTTTGCGATGATCCAGGTCGCCAATGCCGGCAACGATGGCAACATAGTCAGGTTCGAGCTTATCGATTCAGGCGGAATCGCACGCGCTCCCGCTGCGATTCGAATCCTCCAGGGGAGCGGGGCCCTGATCGAGCCCCTGACCAGTCTCTTTCCGGCCGGCATGAGAGACGGAGATTATCTGCGAGCCACTGCAGACCATCCGGTGGTTCCGCTGCTCCTTTGGGGAGGCGCAGGGCGCTATCTGAAGGCAATGGGGGGCCAGGATGCCGGAAGCGGAGCCCCGATACTCTACGCCCCGCAGTATGCCGTGGGCGGCAACTGGCGATCGACACTCTCGGTCGTCAATCTGGACAATCAGCCGGGCACGATAAAATTTGAGTTTACCGACACGGCCGGGAATTCGATTGCGCGCGTGCAATCCATCGTGCCCCATGGAAAACTGTACATCGACGCCCAGAATTTTTTCGTCGATCCGGATGCCGGCCTGCGCGAAGGTTATGTCAGGATATCCAGCAGCGGCGTCAGGCTGGCGGGTGGCGTTTCCTTCGGCGACGCGCAGCAGAGCTGTGCCACGGCACTCCCGCTGATCTCGAAACTTCAGGATGAGGTGGTCTTCAGCCAGTTCACCTCCGACGCCACCTACTACACCGGGATCGCAATCCTCAATCCTGCCGACACGCAGGTCGGCATCACCGTGGAAGTCTACGACAGCCAGGGAGTAAGGCTTGCCGCCAATACAGACGCCCTTGCGGGGAACCGCTCGAAGACCTTGGTGTTAAGCAATCTTCCCGATTTAAAGGGGCTCAACCTGACCTCCGGATACATCAAGGTCAAGGCCGACCAGCCGATCGCGAGTTTTGCCCTGTTTGGTACGCACAACAACTCAGCGCTCTCGGCGATTCCTCCCCAAGCCTTCCGCTGAAGCCAAAATCCCGGAAATCGGTATTGCGCTCGCCTCCACATAAATGGGGGTCGGATATGCAAAAGTCAAAAACTCCCGGCGGATTTTGACTCTCGCAGATCCGACCCCGTAATTCTCAAGTAGCCAGGCGTCCGCTTCGATAATCTTCGAAGGCCCGATATAGTTCCTCCCGGGTGTTCATCACGAAGGGCCCAGCCCTGGCTACCGGTTCACCGATGCGGTTGCCGGCGACGAGCAGGAAGCCGGCTTTCTCCGATGTTGCCCTGATCAGCAATGAATCACCATCTCCCAGAACAATCATGCGGCCCGCTGCCGAATCGGCACCCACGTCGCGAGGCTGTTCTTCCGGACCCAGAGTGATTGCCCCTTCGTACAAATAGCAGAAGCAGTTCATCTCCTGCGGAACTGGATGCGAAAAGGTGTGGTCCCGTGAAAGATCGACATCGAAGTAGAGCACCGGGAAGCGGGACTGGGCGGGCCCGTTGCTGCCATGGAAATCGCCCGCAATCACCTTCACTCGCGCTCCCTGCCACTCAATGACGGGGATGCGTGAAGCCGGGATGTCCTGATAGTGCGGTTCGATCATTTTCAGCCTCGAGGGCAGGTTGATCCACAGCTGATACCCCCAAACCGAACCGTCACTGATTTCAGGCATCTCACTGTGAATAATCCCCCTGCCGGCGGTCATCCACTGGACCGACCCGGGATTAAGCAGTTCCATCCGGGCGTTGCAGGCATTGAATTTACAGGACTTATTAGCGCAGGGTGCGGGCGTTTTCCGGCAAAATAGAACGCACCCTGCACCCTGGACGCACCCGAAAGGAGCAGACATGCAACACATCGCTGAAGGCCTTTGGATGGTTGCGAAGCACGTTCTTTCAGACGCGGGAGTGTTATTTTTCTGCGTCACCATGCTTGTGCTGCTGGTGGTGGGAATGATCGACAGGAGGCAGAGGCTCTTCGAGAAACACATCACTGGTATGGCTGTCGCTTTCTGGCTCGCTCTTGGGATCGGGTTTCTTGTCGTCACCGTGCGGGCAATCTTTGGTAGTGGGTCATTTTGGAAAATGAGCGGTCAAGCAGAAAAGAAGATTTGACTTTATGGGTCTGTGTCAGAAAGGTTCCAGGAGTTTTTGCAATAGGTCAAAACCTTGTTAGGTGTGTTCGGTGAATCCAGCAGGCCTTTTTTGATCTTTTTCATGAGGACATTTGAGCAACAGTAATGGGCCTTAACATTCGGGTTTCTGTCGTGGATTTCTCTTTCAATAATCTTCGTGTCAAGAATCTGAGCGTCGGCGTACATGACCACAGAATCGTGCTTGATGTAGGGGTGATCGCTAGGCTTCAAAATAACTGTCGTATCGGAATGCGTTCGGCGCGTTGTAATGGTGACCATAACGGCAGTTCCGTTATCTTGGGAAGGATCTGTGATGATGATCCACAAATGGAGAAGGCTTAGTGTCGACCCCGTCATTTCAATGGTGTCGCCACATTTAAGCATCGAATCTTCAATGAGAGCAAATAATGTCGTGAAGGGCGGAGAGAGAATCCAATTCCTCTTTAATCTCCAAGACTTGAGAATCTGTCTTTTTTCCCGCTCTTAGGATCTCAGCATAGGTAATAGGAATAGCACTACCCTCTGGATCTTGCCATTCTGGCAGGCTGTGAACGAATTTAACCAAGTCCCATGGAGTCTTCGATTGATGCTCCATGAAAACTGCTTGGATGAGGCCTTCTTCTGCTCTTGACAGTTCGCTTGTACCAGGATTCCTCAAGAGCATTATAGAATAATTCCTTGGTGCGGATACGTGTCTTGCCCAAAAACTATCTGTGCCTGGTTCCCTTTTTTCGTTTATGAGATCGAGGGTTTTGCTCAGAACTGGCCCCTTGTCCATGGAAACGTAACAATCGGTGGTGACGGGCCGTCCCCAAGTCAATAATGCTGTGCGGTCAACAAGATAGAGGATTTTTATCAGAGACATATAGTTCATTTTTCCCTGATTAAGCTTCAGCAAACGGGCCGCAGCCTGCGTCAATTTTGCCTCATTGAATGGAAGTCTCATCGCCTTATTTTACGGCAAATCGACGCCTTGCAATGAGTTTTTTTAAGTTTTAAAAAGTTGTCCTTGATTTTTTCCTTTTTCGGCGTGACACTTGGAGCATGCTAAAGCGCTCAAGAAGGTCCATCGACATCAACCGCATGGCCGCATCCATCGTCAAGGATGCGACCGAAGAAGTCAAACCCGCGCCGGAAGAGACTGGCAAGAATCCTGCTGCCGTTGCCTTGGGCCGCCTAGGAGGGCTGAAGGGCGGGAAGGCTAGGGCTGCAAAGCTATCTGCCAGGAAGCGGAAAGAGATCGCTAAGAAGGCGGCAGAAGCAAGATGGAAAGAAGCCAGAAAAAAGACGTAAATCAGTCTACGGTCTCTTTATTTCATCTCTGATTCGTCCAACATCAAACGACGCCCAACTTGCCGTTGCAAGGTCTACGCCAATGGGAGGGAATCCAGCTTGTACTATTTTTAACCCCTTCTGCACGATAAACTCCACTGCTGGCACCAAATCACTATCAGAGGAGGCTATCACCGCGATGTCGTAGGCGTTTTCCCAAGCCAGACGAATTAGATCGGTTGCGATTAAAGTATCGACACCCTTCTCGACCGTGGCAGCAATGCTAACGTTGCAGTGAGGACAATCGGCTATCTCCTTATAACAACTCGGACATCTAGGAAGGGATTTTGGTTTTCTAACCAAACATCTGACATTGATCCCTGGCTGACGATCCAACCAGGTTGTTGCCCAATTGTTAAACTTCCGTCCTTCGTCAGTTTGCTGGTTGTAAGAGGCATAGATAATAACGCCATCGAAGGTGTAGCTAGGGCATCCAACGACTTCTGCGGCCTTTTTGGCTAGCCAAGGACCTAGCCCTCTCCAATCAACCTTAAATCGGCCATCGGCGTCTTTGTGGTTTAGGGAGAGCTGGAAATTCCAGTAGTCGACAAAAACTCTTATGCGCATAAGAACCCAGTCGCCGAACGAGGGGCCATAAAAAATACAGGGGGTATCGCTGGAATTAGCGCACCCCCTGGGGATTCAATAATCAACAGGCATTTCCTCTTCCCATGCAGAGAAGAGTCCCGTTGATGGGCTTCAATGACATTATTCTCATCGGATCGAACCCCCGCGTCAAGCAGGATTTTTTTCTATAAAACGGTCATCGCAGAATAACTCGCTCACATTTTTATTCAGTCTATTCTTGACACTCACAGAATAACTCTTCATAATGCCCTTACGTGGAGGCCAAACTGATATGCCCAGAACGGCGAGTAGTGCTCCTCCGACCATAGACTTAAAAGATGCCATCGCTCTGGCAAAGCTCATTTACGATAAGTCTGGAGGATCTATTCATCCAGATGATCTTGCTTCCTCTATGGGTACGACTGTCAAAAGTAGCGGATTTCAGATGAAACTCGTTGCTATGAGAGGCTTCGGACTAATTCGCACAGACAAGAGATCTGTCACTCTAACCGCTTCCGGCCAGGCCATTGTTGCGCCTTCGTCCGACGAAGAACATCGCGAGATGGTCCTTACCGCCTTCAATGCAATTCCACTCTACAGGGCGCTACACGAAAAGTACCGTGGAGGCTATCTGCCCGAGGACACGTTTTTTGCGAATACATTGCAACGGGACTATAAAATCTCTTCCGAACATCGAGAAAAATGGGTAGAATCCTTCAAGCAATCTGGAAGGATGGCCGGGATTCTGAAAGACGAAGGCGGCAAGATTCGAGTACTTCAGATGCCCTCTTCCAGTTTGAATGGAGGGGTCCAAATGCCATTGCCAAGAGAGTCTGATACTCCCCCCGTCGATAGTCCTAACGCTATCGGCCCATTAGCATCTCACGTTGTACCGAAGGCTATGCCGTATCTCGTTGATAGCTTTCCGGTTATTCTAGATGGAACAAGATCGGTAATGGTACCCCTGGAGTTTGACCGTGAAGATCTTGATTATTTAAATGGGATTTTAGAATTATACGTAAAACGTAGGGAAAGCAAGAAGAGCTAAAAAGCAAAAGGCCGTGCTGAAACACGGCCCGGGTGAAACCAAATGTTCTTGGCGAACTTATATGGCTTCGTGTGCATTCTAGCACGCCCGCCACCATTGTCAAGCTAAATCTTGAGTCTAAACGAGTTGGGGATAGGTATCGATCAACCTATCCCCTTTTGCGGGCGTAGTTTAACAGGCAAAACGCGTGGCTTTCCATCCCGACATTGCCGGTTCGAGTCCGACCGCCCGCTCCAAGACTCTAGGTATTATCGGCTAAAGAATTGAAAAAAATCAATCCCCGCATGTCGATTTATGTTGACAATGCTTGAGCGGTCAAGCATAATATCACCATGAACAAACTAAGTGTAGACGAAAAAACACAGATCATTTCGGCCTTGGTAGAAGGCAATTCCATCCGCGCAACCTGCCGCATGACAGGCCACAGCAAGGGCGCAGTCCTGAAGCTCCTGGCCGAAGTCGGCGCAGCATGCCTTGATTTCCATGACCGCAAGGTGCGCGATGTGCGCTCCCAACGCGTGCAATGCGATGAGATTTGGTCCTTCTGCCGAGCCAAGGAAAAGAACGTGCCAGAGTACGCCAAGGGCGTTTTTGGGTGGGGCGATGTCTGGACCTGGACGGCTATCGATGCTGACAGCAAGCTTTGTGTCTCTTGGAACGTCGCCAATCGCAACGCGCAGAGCGCCTATGCTTTCATCCATGACCTTGCTGAAAGGCTACGCAATCGTATCCAGCTCACCACAGATGGCCACAAGGTTTATCTGGATGCCGTTGAGGATGCTTTTGGTGCCGACATCGACTACGCCATGCTTGTGAAGCTTTATGGAACGGTTCAGGAAGAAACGCGCTATAGTCCCGCCGTATGCATCGGAACCAGGGCAACCGCGATCACCGGCAATCCAGATCAGAAGCACATTTCCACAAGCTATGTGGAGCGGCAAAACCTAACCATGCGCATGAACATGCGCCGATTTACGCGACTGACAAATGCCTTTTCCAAGAAGGTCGAGAACCTGATGCACGCGATCAGCCTGCATTTCTTCTATTACAATTTCGTGCGAATCCATCAGACGCTCAGGGTCACGCCTGCGATGGAAGCGGGACTGATCGGCAGTTCTTTGACGGTCCGTGACATCGCGCTTTTGACTGAGCAAAAATCAAAATGACCCACTACCCAATCTTTCAGTGATAGAATAGGCTGTGCCCGGCTAGCCAGCGCAGGCGAACGGCGGCATTCCGAGCCGCCTGCCGGGCATCCCCTTCGGAGTCGCGACGGAGGCGACGCATGGACCGCAAGAAGCGGCGAGATAACCAACACGAGGACAATTCGCCGGAAGGTGCGGTTGGCATTTCTTTCCCGGACAGTTTTGACCCGCTCCCCTATGAATGGCTGATTGAGAACGCCAAATGGATTAAGACCGCGGAAGAGTTTTCAAAACTGTATCTCTATGCACGCGAGCAGCGCGGAATTAGAGCGATTTATCGGATGGAGGACTTGTTTCAGATCATCAAGATTTTCGAACCGGTAGAGATTGAAATTGCGGAAACAGAGGCATGGAAGCCTGACAAGCACCGCGCAGACCCCAAGGAGGTGATTTATCCAGTCCGATCTTATTTCGATGACTGCTGGTGCCACCCGGTCTTGATGACGCTTTTGTTGGTGGGCATGCTGGAAGCACAGTTTTTAATTCCTGACTTACAGCTGTTCGACATCCTTCCGATAAGCCGACTCACACTGGACCGTCTCCGCCTGTATCAGGAAATGCAAATCTTCAGGGGCATACCCAGACCCATCGCAGCGAGGTACGTTTTCCGTCACGTAGTCGGATCGTATGAAGGAATCCAAACCCCGCCCGATGCCTGGAGGCTGACAGCAGCGAGACGGCTGGTAGCAAGAATCCCTTTGAAGCTTGAGAACCCGGAAGCCAGCGCCGCGTTTCGGCGAATGATGGCAGAAGGAGAACTCAACAAAGCACAAGCGCGGCAACTTTTGTTGGCGTCCCTATACAGTCAGCGCGACAAAGAAGCGACACCGGCTCAGAGACGGATTAATAGGACGAGATATCTCAAGACGGCAGATGGTAGAAAGGCCCTTGTTGCCCCGTCAGCGCTTCCCTTGATCGAGTACTGGGAATGGCTCAAAGACAAAACTCAGCAAGATTTTGCCAAAGACGTTTTAGACCTCGCGGGCTGGAGCTACAACGGCGAGGATGCCACGCTGATTCATTTGGAAGATCTACGATTGAATTGTAGAAAAGAGGGCCAGAAGAAGATCGAGGCCGAGCCCTTCGAGGATTATATCAATCCCGAATCCGCAGATGATGCCCTTGAAGGCGGTTCCGGCGGCTACCGAATGGGGTTTCCGTTTATCGAGGCTGTGACGGATACCGACGAAAAAAAGATTCTAGCGGAAAAGATCGACCTCCTGCCCTTGCAAGAGAGACGATATATCCTGAGGCTGTGGAACACCTTGTGGAATGATCCAGGTTTGTCATTTGAAGAAGCCCGCAAGGCCGCCCAGGGGCCCATGCAGATCAATCCCGCCAATGAACGCAAGATACTCTCCCGCATCAGAGGCAAGTCCAAAAAGTAGCTTCATCCGCAAATTTCCCGAAAAAATTTTTACTCCAAACCTTCCAAGCAATTACGCCTGACACCGGCTTTCCAAACCCTCGAAAACTGTCACACCGCTCACCTACAGGGTAAAGGAGAGTGAGGGAAATGATTTACATAGCACTGGTCGAGAGCCGGAAAGGTGGGAAGGATCGCGCAATCCTGACTACGCGCGATCCCCAGTTTCTCAAATTTTTCCTGGAGCGGCTGATTCTGCGGATGCACCCCGGCGAATGGCCCGAGCATCAGCCGTTGCCACGCCGGACTGCCGAGCAGCAGGAGGGGGTCCGTGCATGAGCCCCAAGGGGGAGGCCTACGCATAACAAAAGAGCCCAACCGCGGGAAACGGTAGGGCTCGAAATCTAAACGGGCAGCAACATGAAGATACAGCGAGCAATATCTTGGAGTCAAGGGCCTGGGAATTTTGAACACTTACAGGTAATCGGGCACGCTCTCACGCGCGCAATAAAACGCGCGGAGCGCCGAGGGGATAAGAGAGAAGCCAGCCGCCTCTTTGTGGAAAAAGCTGAGCTCGTCCAACAGCTGAAGTGCTGCAGAATGGAGCGCGCATGAGCACGGCCCAGCCCTTCAATTCCGAAGCGGAACGGACGCGGCTCTGCGCTATTCTGCGCGAGCCTGACTGCCTGGAGAAAGCCGCTTCGATCATCGAACCTGAAGATCTCTCACAAGCGCATGGCATCATTTTTCGTACCGCTCTCAACCTTTTCGAGGCTGAGGGTGTCGTTGATCCCGGAACGGTTGTTGCGGCACTCAGCGCGGCGGGCGAACTCGACAAGGCCGGCGGGGCCGCGTATGTCTGCAGTCTGACCGACAGTGGCGGATGCGGCGCGAACGCGGCGGCGTATGCCGAGACGGTCCGGAAAGTCGCGGATGCGCGAAAGACCCGGGAAGTCATTAAAGCGGCGCTGGCGAAGGCAGCCGATAACGGATCTGATCCGGATGCGGCGAGAGAAAAGCTAATCTGCGACCTGCAGAAAATTCAACGCATCTCGCCCGAGCCCCAGGCGCACAAATTCGAACAGCTCGCAGAAGATCGATACACCCTCAGCCTGCCGCAACTCGGAATCGTTTTTGACGCGGATCGGCTGCGACGCGAGCATAACGAACTAATCGGGGAGTTGTGCGTTCGCTGCAAGCTGCCTGGAGTGCGAACCTATGACGGCGTTGTGTCCGTCGCTGACTTCAATCTGTCTTCAGCCCGAGCCCGTTCGGAGCGCGCCAAGTTGCTGACAGATCGATCCAACACGAAGGAATTGGACTGGTCGGGATACCTCGAAGAACTGTGCCAGCGTGTTTTGGGAGCGGAACGCGCCGGGCAGCCGGCGGTTGACTTGCGCGAATTGGAAAGACCAAACGCGGACGATGCAATCAGCGTTGACGGCCTGGTCCTGCCGCGCCGGCATCCGACCATTGAATTTGGTGACGGAGGCGCAGCCAAATCGTATCACGGGTTGTATACGGCCGGCCGCCTGGTGCAGCAGGGTCTTTCGGTTGCATTTTTCGACTGGGAGTTGGCAGGCGAGGATCACCGCGATCGTCTCGAACGTCTCTTCGGCAAGGCAATGCCGAGGATCTCTTACGCGCGCTGTGAGCGGCCCCTGGTTTACGAAGCTGACCGGCTGCGGCGTATCGTTCGTGATGAGCATATCGATTACGCCCTGTATGATTCCATTGCCTTTGCCTGTGATGGACCTCCGGAAGCCGCAGAGGTAGCCGGCAGGTACTTCCGGGCCGTCCGTCAGATTGGCGTGGGCTCGCTTCATATCGCCCACGTCAGCAAAGCCGATGGAGCCGATCAAAAACCCTTCGGGTCCGTCTTCTGGCACAACGGTGCTCGGTGCACCTACTACGTCAAGCTTGCCGATGCATTACTCGACGGCCAGACGCTATCCGTTGGCTTCTTCAATCGCAAGGCGAACCTGGGGCGTCTCCTTCCACCAATCGGGTTCAAAATCGAGTTCACTTCCGACCGCACTTATTTCACCAGAGAGAATCCCGCCGACACCCCCGACTTGGCAGACAAGATGACGATCCGCGAGCGGATGGCTCACCTGTTGCGCGGCGGCGCCCTACTGGTGGACGACGTGGCGGAAGCGATGGACGTCAAGAAGGACACCATCTACAAGACCGTCCAGAGGCATAACCGCTCATTTACCTTGTTGGAAGGTGGCAAAGTTGCTCTGTTACAACGAGTTGGCTAATTCGATCAGGGAAACTTTCCCGGCTGTGGACACTTTGTGGACACTCTTCGAAAAAGTGTCCACTGGACAAGAGAAATGGCCGGATAACTACCCTACCGGAATGGGGGAAAGTTGCGTTGCTTCAACAAGTTGCTGGCTGAGAACTGTGCCAGTGGACACTCTTCGAAAAAGTGTCCATTGGACAGAGTGTCCACATGGTGTCCACACAGGAATTATAAAGGTAAGTGAAGTGTTGACATCTCAAGTAGATACAAGCGTGGACAGAGTGTCCACAGGCTTGTCCAATAACATCAGTGGACAAGTCCCCCCCTCTTTAGAGGGGGACTGTCCAGTGTCCAGAGAAAGAAAGTGTCCACTATCACGTGATGGTTGGACTGGTAGAGACAAACGCAGGACCGGCGCCTGAATGGTTGAGGAACCATGAGCCCTGAACTATCCGGGAAACTGATTCATGTCGAGGAGGTGGTCGCGCTCCTGATGGGAGATGCCTACCTGCCGAAGCGCTCAGCGGCGAAGTACCTCGGCATGTCTCCCCGGAAGCTGGAGGGTCTCCGCGAAATCGAACGGTATCGCGTTGGCGGAATGCTGTACTTCCGGCGCTCTATCCTCGACAAGTTCATGGAGCGTCACGCTGAAACCAGGGAAGCAACACCGGCGCCGGTTGGCGGTCTTCGTGGGTTGCTCCAGGCGGCGAAAAAGCGGGCTTTGGCAGAGGAAAAGAATACCTAATTCGTGGGTCACAACAGGTAAATGCTTATGACACAAGATGATGAAAGCAGGGACAAACCAGCGGGTGCGCCTGGGGAGCAGAAAGAGGACGAAATTCCTCCTTCAAAGCCCAAAGGCAGGTTCGGCGCCGGTGGTCCGCCCGGGAACCAGAAGGGTCTCAGGCACGGCGCCTACTCTCCTCGCCTGAGTCCCGAGGAGGAAAGGGAGCGCGACCACTTGGAGAACGACCTTATAGCGGACCTGGGTGGTGATGTATCCACGGCTCAGAAGGTCCTCATTCGCCGGATCAGCTTAATTGAAATCCGCCTTCGCCGATGCGAGCGGG